>DAHVOV010000066.1 GCA_027318645.1 Candidatus Aminicenantota bacterium | reverse complement strand
GACATGCCCAAGATCGCCTTCCAGGCCAACGAGCTCTTCACCATCGGCACCCTGAAGGAGCCCTTCGACGCCGCCGCCCTGGCCGATTTCCTCAAGAGCGTGCCGCTGACGCTGCATTTCGTCTACGTCACCGGCAAGACCTCCTCGGCGACCGGCAACCTGCTGGAGAACTCCGGTGACGTCTACTCGGCCTTCAGCAAGGCGGCCCAGGCTACCGGCGGCGTGTGCACGGCGACCGCCGAGCCGGCGGCAGGGCTGGAGACAATCCTGAAGTCCTGGCAGGGCTCGAAATAGAGCGGCTACAGGGAAGATAGAGTTCAAAAAACAAGGGGTAAAGAAAGATAGAGAGGTAGACGGGTAGAGTAAAAAAAGCTGAAATATCGAGTTCGGCTGATAGGGCCATTCATCCGAGTAATTCTTTCTATTGCTGCTACTAACACTAACACTATCACTATCACTTAGATTCAGAAAGATCTGTCTTCCCTTGAGATCTTATCCAGCAAGGTGTAGGATAATCCCATATATTTTCCCGAGGAGGCTGTCATGCGTACTGCATCCCGAATCATCGTGCTCGTTCTGCTGCTGGCACTTGCCGCCCTGGCCGTTCCCGCCCGGCTGCAGGCCGCCGGGCCGCGCAACATCATCGTCTTCTTCGAGTTCCGCGAGATCACCGGCGGCGTCGACGCCGCCCTGGAGACTGTTTTCAACCGCATGCTCGGCCCCAGCGACCAGCTGATCATCCAGTCGCCGGCGCGGCTCTACGGCTTCTCGCCGCAGACCCTGGCCCGGCCCAAGACGGAGCTGATCTCCATGATGCACGAGAAGCTGCGCAGCGACATCTCCCAGGCGGCACAGAACTACCAGCAGGTCATCAAGGATCTGGAGGCGGCCGTCCGCAACCTGGAGGGCTTCGTGATGCCCTCGGACGTTCCCTCGAGCGGAGGCATGGGCGGATCCCCGGAAACCCGGGACCTGAGCGAGCTCTTCAACGGCTACCGCCAGGGCCTGGCCAACCTGGCCGTCCTGCGCAAGGTCAACGATGCCGCGCTGCGCCAGCTGGCCGGCGCCTTCCGCGGCCAGAAGGGCGAGAACCACGTCATCGTCCTGTTCGAGCGCGAGTTCCGGCCGGTGCCCCGGCGCGAGGCGCTGAACATCCTGGGCGACATGCCCAAGTTCGCCTTCCAGGCCAACGAGCTCTTCACCATCGGCAACCTGAAGGAGCCCTTCGACGCCGCCGCCCTGGCCGAGTTCTTTAAGGGGGTGCCGCTGAAGCTGCATTTCATTTACGTCACCGGCAAGACCACCTCGGCGACCGGCAACGTGCTGGAGAACTCCGGCGACATCTACTCGGCCTTCAGCAAGGCGGCCCAGGCCACCGGCGGCGTGTGCGAGACCACGGCCGAGCCGGCGGAGGGGCTGAAGGCGGTCATGAAGGCCTGGAAAGACGAAAAATAGCTGCTCAAATAAAGGCAGAGCTTGAGGATCTCAGGGGTAAAGAAAGATAGAGGGGTAAAGGGGTAGAGTAAGAAAAAGAAGATCGGCTGGCTGACAGGGCCATTCATCCGGGGCGTTCTTTCCAATGCTGTTGCTAACACTAACACCAGATCTGTCCAAAATAACTTTCAGAAGCGGGTAAGACTGAAGCACCAATTTCCAAGCACCAAATTCCAAATAAGCACCAATCTCCAATGTCCAAATGACCAAAACAAAGAGTAAATGCACTCGTATATGGAATTACTGCCCTATTTCCCTGTATTGGCAGCAGATCGATTGAGCGCCTTCGTTTAGGTCATTGGAATTTTGAACTTGGAATTTGTTTGGGATTTGGTGCTTGGTGCTTGGAATTTTAGTCAACCGAGCACCTAACCTTCTCTGAAAATCCGCTGTAGCTAGTCCCAAAACCCTTTACAGTATTGATTGTCTAATCAAAAAGCGGTTTATTTTGGACAGCAATGCACTAACACTAACACTTAGATTCTAAACCAATCCCTTCTGGCACGCGTCTATAATATGGTATAATATGGAAAAAGAGGATCCAAGCACCATGCATTCTCCCGCGACCCGACCGACGTCTTCCCGCTCTCCGCGGCGGGCGGCACTGCTGCTGGGGCTGCTCCTGCTGCTGGGCGGAGCCTCCCGCGGCGACACCCCCAAGCGCCCGCCGCTGGCCGAGAAGTACCGCCAGTGGCTCGAGCTGGTCGAATACATCATCACCCCCGACGAGCGGCGCATCTTCACCGACCTGGACAACGACCGCGACCGCGAGGCCTTCATCAATATCTTCTGGAACCAGCGCGACCCCAGCCGCGGCACGCCGGCCAACGAGTTCAAGGACGAACACATCCGCCGCTTCACGTACGTCAACCGCTACTTCGGCTTTTCCTCGCCGCTGCCCGGCTGGAAGACCGACCGCGGCCGCATCTACATCCTGCTGGGGCCGCCGGTCAGCCGCGACGAGGTCTTCAACAGCTACCTCTACCCCATCGAGATCTGGGACTACTACGGCGAGCCGGGCAAGGGGCTGCCGACGATGTTCAACGTCGTGTTCTACCGCAAGGGCAACGCCGGCGACTTCAAGCTGTACATCCCGGCCGTCGACGGCCCGGACCAGCTGCTGATCACCGGGGTGGGCGAGTTCCGCTCCACCGACTACCAGGCCATCGTCAAGAAGCTCAACGAGATCAAGCCCGAGGTCGCCGACATCGCCCTGTCGCTCATCCCCGGCGAGAAGACCACCAACTTCTCCCCCTCCATGCGCGACCTGACGCTGATGGCCAAGATCAGCGACCTGCCCAAGCAGAACATCAACACCACCTACGCCAACCAGTTCCAGCGCTTCAAGGCCTACGTCAACGTCGAGAACTCGGCCGACTACCTGGGCAGCCGCCGCGAGGTGCTGCTGCTGCGCGACCCCGTGTCGCGGCTGAATTTCCTGCATTTCGCCATCTGGCCCGAGCGCATCTCGGTCGACTTCTCGCAGGACACGAAGAAGTACACCTGCTCCTACAAGATGGCGGTGGACCTGCGCCGGGGCGAGACGATCGTCTTCCAGCAGACCAAGACCCTGCCCTTCGCCTACGACCAGGCCGGCATGGAGAAGACGCTGGCCGACGGCCTGGTGCTGGCCGACATGATCCCGGTGATCGCTGGCGATTTCGAGCTCACCGTGCTGGTGCAAAACTCGGTCAACAACGAGTTCGCCACCTTCAGCGAGCGGGTGCGCGTGCCCGAGGAAGGCAAGGCGGCCGTCTTCGGCCCGCTCGTCTCCTACCGCGTGCAGGCCGGCGCCCGCGCCGGCTTCTCCGCCTTCGCCTCGCGCAACCTGCAGGCCGCCCCCGATCCCCAGCGCACCTTCGGCGAGAAGGAGCCGCTGCAGGCGCTGCTGGGCGCCGACTACGGCGCCGCCGGCGCCGGCGCCCTGCCGGAGGTCGAGCTGACCAACGTGCCGGCCGCCGGAGCCGCGCCCGTCTCCCGTCGCCTGCAGCCGCTCTCGAGCGGCGGCGCCCGGGTGCAGACCTACAGCGTCGACCTGGGCGTGCTGCCCCCCGGCTACTACCGCCTGCGCGCCGTCCTGCGCGACGCCAAGGGCGGCGAGATCGCCGGCGACGAAACGAACTTCACCGTCTCGCGCCTGCCGGCGGTATCCCACCCGGCGGTGGCGGCGCCGAGCGTGCCCCTGGCGCGCGAGTACGCCTTCCAGGCCATGCTGGCCGCCCAGTACGAGGCCAGCGGCCGCCCCAACGACGCCGAGCGCGCCTACGACCAGGCCCTGCGCCAGGGCGGCGACAACCTGCCGCTACGCGTGGCCTTCGCCCGCTTCCTGCTCGCCCAGGCCAAGCCCGAGCGGGCGCTGGAGGTGTCCGCCCCGCTGCCCGAGCTGGGCGCGCACGCCTTCGACCGCTTCGCCCTGCGCGGCAAGGCCCTGTACCGCCTCGGCCGCTGGCAGGAGGCCGTCGACGAGCTGCTGCGGGCCAACGCCCTCTACGACAGCGACATCTCGGTGCTCAACGCCCTGGGCC
>DAHVOV010000043.1 GCA_027318645.1 Candidatus Aminicenantota bacterium | reverse complement strand
TGGCCAGCCCGAACATGGCTGTCTCCATCGTCCGCATCGTCCAGCCCGGGCAGTTTGCCCCGTCGATGAACGTGATGACGGTCAAGGGGACGCCCCCGCCCATCAACGAGAAGTCGAAGCGGGAGGCCGCCAAGGCCATCGCCGACGGCTTCAACGCCATGCTGAGCGAATACCAGCAGGAGAGCGTGGAGATCGTCACGGTGGACCGCATCCGCTCCCTGGAGATCCTCAGCACCTCGGCCAGCCCCTTCCGCCTCTCGGAGAACGAGGACGAGTCGCCCTCATACCTGCGCTACCGCCAGCTGCTGGTGCCGGGAAAGAAACGCATGTTCATCCTGACCTGCACCGATGGCATGGACGACGACGGTTCCGACGCCGATTTTCAACGAGCGCTGGATTCCTTTCGCGTGCTTAAGCGGCCGCTGCGTTTCAGCCCGGTGCTGAACAGCGGCATCATCGGCGGCCTGATGGGCGCCCTGCTGTACGCCCTGGCCGGCCTGTTTCGCGCCCTGGGCGGCCGGTAGCGCCGGCCATCGTTCGTTCGGCGATGGACATTTGATCGGCTTCGGCATATCGTTGCAGGGAGACGCCGTCATATGCGCGCCGGCCGGAGGGAAACGATGAGGAAGCGGCTCTGGGTGATGCTGGTTGTCCTGGCCGTTGTGGTCGCGGCATCCTGCCGGCGGAATGAGGAGCCAGGCCATGACCCGCAAAACTTGAACGACGGCTGGCCTGTCTCCGACTCGCAGACGCAGGGGCTCGATCCGCAGCGGATCGATGCCGCCTTTCGCGAGGCCGGTTCGCTGGACAACATCTACAGCCTGCTGGTGGTGAAGAACGGCTTCCTGGTCGCCGAGCGCTATTTCAACGGCCGGAACGTCTCCATGGCCAGTCCCACGGCATCGGTGACCAAAAGCTTCACCTCGGCGCTGGCCGGCATCGCCGTCCGTGAGGGGATCGTCGCGCTGGACCGGGAGCTGCCCGATTTCTTCCCCGAGATAGACTGGGCGGCCGCCGATCCCAGGAAGCTGGGGATCACCCTGCGCCAGATCCTGCAGATGCGCTCGGGCTATCCCTGGGAGGAGGCCGACGGCTATCTCACCACGCTGTTCTCCAGCTCCGACTGGATCCCCTTCCTGGCCCAGTTCCCCCTGATGGCCGACCCCGGGACGCGCTGGGGCTACTCCAACTTCATGTCGCACATGATGGCCGTCATCCTGAGCCGCGCGGCCGACCGCAGCCTGCTCGACTTCGCCGAGGAATTCCTGTTCGCGCCGCTGGAGATCAGCACCCCCTACTGGCCCCGTGATGCCAATGGCTACTACTACGGGAGCGGCGACATGCACATGACGCCGCGCCACCTGGCCCGCTTTGGGCAGCTCTACCTGGACCGGGGCGTGTTTAACGGCCGGCAGATCGTTCCCGCCGAATGGGTCGACGCCTCCTTCGAGGTCTACTCGCCCTCGACCTACGGCAGCGAGATCATGGAGTCCATCCGCCGGCTGGGCTACGGCTATTTCTGGTGGTCGGGGACCTGCGGCGCGCACTCGATCCGTTATGCCTGGGGGCACGGCGGCCAGGTCATCGCCGTCGCCCGCGACCTGGGCATGGTGGTCGTGGCCACCGCCGCCCCGCAGCCCGGCTTCGACGACGAGTCCTGGCGGCATGAACGCGCGGTGCTGGAAATCGTCGGCCGCCTGATCTCCTCGCTGTGAGACATGACCGCATGGATCTTGGGGACGGACTATGAAAACATGAATTTGTCGGCATGCATCCTTTTCACATTTTCATAGTCCGTCCCCAGCAGACCCTGAAAACACTCGGATCATGATCCATGTCACATTGCGCGCCATCCCCAAGACCTATTGTGCGGGCGCCGTCTTTTCGCTACAATCCGCCTCATCAGGGGGCAAACGATGGACATGCCGCTGGAAATGCCAAGCTTGTTCAAACCAATATCCGTCTCGCCGGGGAAGTCATGATCCGACCATGTCAGGCACCGTCCCCGGAAAATCGAAAGGGAGGGCAACAGTGGCAGTAAAAAAGGAAGAACCCCTGGTGGTCTCCGCCGAGCGCTTGAAGGCCCTGGCCGACGGCGTTTTCGCCATCGTGATGACCCTGCTGGTAGATCG
>DAHVOV010000126.1 GCA_027318645.1 Candidatus Aminicenantota bacterium | reverse complement strand
AAGCCGTCCAGCTCGAACGTGAGCTGGTAGCCGCCCGGGTCCAGCGCCAGGAACCGGAACGCCCCCTTCTTTTTCGCCGTCACCGTGGAGAGGACGGCGTTGCTGTGGATGTTGGTCGCCGTCACCTTGACGCCGCTCAGGTAAAGGCCGCCCTCGTCCTGGACGTTGCCCGTGATCCTGGCGGTCATCCTCTGCGCCGTCAGGGGTGCCGCCGCCAGGAGCAGCAGCAGGGCCGCGACCATTGCCGGCCCTTTTATATGTCGGTGCATGAAAGCCTCCTAGCGAAACTCGACATTTCCATTATACCGGGCTGAGGCCCCGGGATGCAACATGGGCTCCTCGAACTCGGCGGCCACGGCAGCAGTGCCCGGCAGAACGAGCTCCCTCTTGCTGGCAGCGCCACGGTCGTCCTTGGGGCCCTGCGCTGATTCCGGAAGCGGCCCGCTTCTTCCTTCCCGGAGGGGCCTGCTTTGAGATAATCGGCGACTGGCTATATATATCCTCACGAGAGGAACGACGCGCATGGCAGGTTTTGTCATCGACTTGTGGGGGAAGAGAAAATGAAGAAAATTCCTTGGCTGGCCGGCGGCCTGATGCTGGCCATGGCGCCGCTGGCGGCGCAGACGGTGACCGTGACCTCGCCCAACGGCGGCGAGTCGTGGGCCCTGGGCACGGCGCACGCCATCACCTGGAATTGCACGAACCCGGGGAGCGCGGTGGCGAACATCATCCTGCGCAAGGGCGTTCCCGGCACGAAGGTGGGGGACATCAAGGTCGGGGTCGCGCTGAAGGCCGGGAGCTGGACCTGGGACTCGGCGGGAACCCTGGCCGACGGCACGGTGGTGCCGGCCGGGACCGACTATGTCGTGCGCATCGCCATCGTGGGCTACGGATTTCACGACGACAGCAACGCCGCCTTCGCCCTCACGGGGGCCGCAGCGCCGGTCATGAAGAAACTCGCGCCACTTGAGCGGATCCAGCCGATCGCCTTCCCGCCCCAGCCGCGCATCACCGACCTCACGCTGGATCCGCGGACGTTCGTGGCCCGCCTCAGCGCCAGGAATTACGGCGGGGCGATGAAGCAGGACGCCCAGGTGGTGCTGAAGCTGGGCCAGGAGCAGATCCAGGCCCTGACCTGGCCCAAGGGCCGGGAGACGTTCGCCTGGGGCGACCGCCTGTTCTCCATCAGCGGCGAACCGCACCTGGCCGAGTGCAAGCTCATCGGGGGAGGCCAAGTGTGCCTGCGCGCCGAGATACTCAGCCCGGAGATCCAAGGAAATCCCTACCCCGGGCTCTACGATATGGAATGCACCCCATGCTGGCAGGACCTCATGGTGGCGGGGTTCCAGTGGCACTCCACCGGCAAGCTGACCTTCTCAGTGGGCAACGCCGGCTACTGTCCGTCCGGGTCATGGACCTACCGGCTCTACCGCATGGGCGAGTTGGTCGAGACCTCGCCGCTGTTCGGCAGCCAGCTCCCTGGCGTCTGGACCCGGGTCACGGCGAACTATGTGATGCCGGCGAGCGCCGGCGGCAGCTGCCTGTTCCGGGTCGAAGTGGTCCCAGCCAATCCCGGGCAAGATAAGAACAGCGCCAACAACTCCTGTGAGTTCCGGGTAGTGCCGGACTGGCGGGCGTTCGACGTCATCATCAGTGACATCAGGGTGGCGGGGGAAGTCGAAAACTGGGAAAACAATCCGCCAGTGACCGATGCCTACTGGCAGCTGATCCCCATCCTCAAGAACACCGGCAACGCGTCGTATCCCGAGGTCTACGCCCACATCCAGGTCGCCATCGACGGCCGGCAGGTG
>DAHVOV010000035.1 GCA_027318645.1 Candidatus Aminicenantota bacterium | reverse complement strand
GCGAGGTCGATCATGTTCGCCGCGAAATCGAGCGCGACCAGGCTGCCGCCGGCGCCGACGGCCTCCAGGACCAGGGGGACCAGGCGGCCGCTGCCGCAGCCGGCGTCCAGCACGCGCTCGCCGGGCCGGAGGCGCAGATGGACGGCGAAGCGGCGCAGACTCTCCATCTCCTCGGGACGGGAGTGCTCCTCATCCCAGGAAGCGGCGAGGCCGGAGAAGAAGTCACTCTTGTTCATGGCGGCTCACGACGCGATCCTTGCGGGCGCGCAGCGACGGGATGACCAACGGCAGGACGGCCATCATCAGGATCAGGCCGGGCAGGCCGCGCGCTGCCGCCGCCCAGCCGAGCAGCCGCGGCGGCAGGTCCATGGCGACGGCCATGGCCTGGACCAGCCCCAGCAGCAGGACGCGGTCGATGACGAGGACGGCGAGCAGCGCGGGCCAGTCGCCGAGCCGCAGGACCCTGCGCAGCGGCTGGGGCAGGGCGGTGAACACGAGCCCCTCGGCCATCATGATGAAGGCGACGGGCGGGTAGAAGGGCGGCATGCCGGTCAGCAGCGCCGAGAGCAGCGGCGCGGACACGCCGACGACCACGGCCAGCCTCGGGGCCACCAGGAACCCGGCGAGCGCCAGCGGGTAGAACATGGGCAGGAAGGCGCTGCCCAGGCCCAGCAGGTGGAAGAAAACGGGAAGCACCAAGGCGGCCGCGAGCAGCAGCCCGGCCAGCACGTAGTCGAAGCTGGGGTGCCTCATCGCGTCCAGCGCAGGCCGACGGAGACGGCGCGGCCGGGCATGGCGAAGGTGCCGGCGGAAATGCCCGGGAACTCGCCGTAGATGACGTACTCCTCGTCCAGCACGTTGTTGACGTCGACGATCAGTTCGAGGTTGCGGGCGAACTTGCCGACCAGGCGGCCGTTCAGCAGGAAATAGGAGGGGATGGGCTTCTGCGAATTCTCCCCGGCGAAGTAGGTGTTGACCTGCTGGCCCTGCAGCTGGACGTCGAAGCGCCGGGAGCGGAAACGGATGATTCCGTCCCACTTGTGCCCCGGCCGTCCACTGGTATGGACGCCTGGATCCAGGAAAGCGTGGGTGACGCCGATTTCCAGAGGATCCACGGGGCGGGCACGAAAGCCGACTTCCACTCCCCTGAAATCGAAGCGGCCGGTGTTGAGGAAGATATACCGATTGCCGGGGTTGGGATTGGGCCGCGTCTCGATCAGGTTGCTGCCGCGCATCCAGAACACGTCGGCATCGATGGACCAGCGGGCGGCCGGACGCCATTCGACGCCGGCTTCATAGCTCCATGTCCGCTCGGGCTCCAGGTCGGGATTGGCGGGAGGGAACATATAGAGCTCGTTGAGCTGAGGAGAGCGGAACCCCTTGCTGGCCTGCAGCCGGGCCGATAGCGACGGGGTCGCGTGCCATACCAGCCCGGCCTGCGGGCAGAATTCGCTGCCATACAGGGAATCGATCTGCAGGCGCGCGCCGGCGCTGACGACTACAGAGGCCGAAGGCAACCAGTCGTCATGGA
>DAHVOV010000026.1 GCA_027318645.1 Candidatus Aminicenantota bacterium | reverse complement strand
CTGGTCATCCTGCTGGCCGTCGCCGTCGCCCTGCTGCTGGCCGTGCTGGTGCTGCAGCTGCGGCCGCGCGACGCCGGGCTGAGCCAGCAGGTCCTCGACCTGCGCAACCAGCTGCAGGACCTGCGCACGGCGCAGGCCGAGGCCCAGCGCCAGGCGCTGCTGCAGCAGGGCGGCCAGCTGAACGAGATCATGCGCACGGTGACCCAGTCCCTGGACAAGGGGCAGGGGAGCATCCGCGACCAGCTGCGCGTGGTGGGCGAGATCCAGCAGAAGCTGGGCATCCTGGAGGAGTCGACCAAGCAGGTGAAGGACATCGGCCGGGACATCTCCCAGCTGCAGAACATCCTGCGCGCGCCCAAGCTGCGCGGCAACCTGGGCGAGTACCTGCTGGAGGACCTGCTGAAGCAGATCCTGCCCGCCGGCAACTTCAGCCTGCAGTATGCCTTCCGCGACGGCGCCAAGGTCGACGCCGTCATCTCCCTGGGCGAGCGCCTCATCCCGGTCGACGCCAAGTTCCCGCTGGAGAGCTTCCTGCGCTTCCTCGACGCCGGCGAGGAGGAGGGGCAGAAGAAGTTCCGCAAGGAGTTCGTGACCAGCTTCAAGAAGCGCATCGACGAGATCGCCGACAAGTACATCCGCCCCGACGAGGGCACGTACGACTTCGCCCTGGCCTACATCCCGGCCGAGAACATCTTCTACGAGGCCATGATCAGCGACGGGCTGGACGGCCGGAGCTACGGCGTCTTCAACTACGCCGTCGAGCGCCGGGTCATCCCCGTCTCGCCCAACAGCTTCTACGCCTACCTGATGGCCATCGCCTTCGGCCTCAAGGGGCTGCGCATCGAGCAGCGCACGCAGCAGATCCTGCGCGACCTGGTCAAGGTGCAGGAGAGCTTCGGCCAGTTCTACGGCGACTTCTGCCTGCTGGGCAAGCACCTGGGCAACGCCGCCAAAAAGTACGACGAGACGGCCAAGAGGGCCGAGAAGTTCCAGGACCGCCTGGCCGACTTCACCGGCGCCCGCAGCGAGCTGCCCGGCGGGGATAAGGACCTGCCCGGACTAGATAAGAGTGACGAGTAACAAGTAACGAGTGACGAGGAAGAACAACCGCAAGAGTTCGATCGCGTGCTGTTCCTTGTTACTTGTCACTCGTCACTTGTCACTATAGTGTATCGACCTGTCTCCGTATGCCGAGTTCGGTTTGCAAATAATATTGCCATTCATATAATACAGGTTCACGGCTGAATCAGCGTTCCGCTGGAGGAAAGAGGCATGGGCAAGAACACCTTCGACGTCATTCTCCTCAACGGCCGGCCGGCCGCCGGCAAGTCCGAGGTCATCGACTACCTGAAGAAGGTCCCGCTGGCGGAGCGCATCGAGCGCTTCCACGTCGGCGAGTTCCGCGAGATCGACGACTTCCCCATCCTCTGGGAGCGCTTCGAGGACGACGACCTGATGGAGGAGATGGGGCAGCCGCGCCTGCTGACCGACAAGGAGTTCACCTACGAGGGCCAGACCATGCCCGGCTACGTCTTCAAGGGCAAGTGGTTCTGGAACTTCCTGATCAAGAAGCTCAACCTGGCCTACGCCAAGCTGCTGCGCGACGACCCGGCCTTCCACGACCGCCAGACGCTATTCGTCGAGTTCTCGCGCGGCAGCGAGCACGGCGGCTTCCGCAGCGCCTACTCTTACCTGTCGCCGCAGATGCTGGAGCGCGCCGCCGCCCTGTACATCAAGGTCGACTGGCCCGAGTCGCTGCGCAAGAACCGCAAGCGCTACAATCCCGACCGCCCCGACTCCTGGCTGCAGCACGCCCTGGAGGACAAGAAGCTGGAGATGCTCTACAAGGAGTCGGACTGGGACGAGTTCGCCGCTGACCCGGCGTTCCTGCCGGCCGGCGCGCGCGGCGAGTCCCGCGTGCCCTACGCCGTGTTCGACAACCTGCCGGAGAAGACCGACAAGCCGGAGGTGCTGGGCGCCCACCTGCAGGAGGCGCTCGGCCGCCTGTGGCAGGCGTGGAGCGGGGTGAAAAAATGAGCAATCCGCTCAACCACTCGGCCGCCTACCGCCGCCGCCGCTTCCAGAACTGGTTCCCGCTGGGGCTGACCTACGCCACCTACTACATGGGGCGCTACAACCTCAACGTCGCCTCCAGCGACATCATGAAGACCTTCGCCCTCAGCAAGGCCGAGTTCGGCACCATCGCCACCGCCGGCTTCTGGACCTACGCGCTGAGCGTGATCCTCAACGGCCCGCTGGCCGACCGCTTCGGCGGCAAGAAGGCCATCATCTTCGGCGGCATCGGCACGGCGCTGCTCAACCTGGCCATCGGCACGCTGTTCCTGGCCGGCTGGCAGACCAAGATCGTGGTCGGCATGTCGCTGCTCTACGCCGTCAACCAGTACTTCCAGAGCTTCGGCGCCCTGTCGGTGGTCAAGGTCAACGCCCCCTGGTTCCACGTCAAGGAGCGCGGCGTCTTCGGCGGTATCTTCGGCATCATGATCTCCTCGGGCTACTTCCTGGCCATGGGCTTCGGCGGCTGGATCCTGGCCCACTTCGGCTGGCAGTGGGTGTTCATCGTGCCCGCGGCGCTGATCCTGGCCATGGTCGTCGTCGACCATTTCCTGGTCAAGGACAAGCCCGAGCAGGCGGGCTTCCCCAGGATCAACACCGACGACGCCACCAGCCACATCGGCGACGACGTGAAGGTGGGCTTCACCTACGTGCTGAAGCGCGCCTTCCAGAACCCGGTGATCCTCACGCTGATGGCCGCCGAGTTCTGCACCGGCTTCGTGCGCCAGGGGCTGATGCTCTGGTTCACCCCCTTCCTGAAGGAGGTGCACGGCATCCCCCCCGGCTCGGGCCTGCACCAGCTGGCCTCGCTGGGCATCACCGCCGGCGGCATCATCGGCGGCCTTTTATGCGGCTACATGTCGGACCACCTCTTCCAGTCGCGGCGGCCGCCGGTGGCCTTCATCTTCTACATCGGCCAGATCGTCTCGCTGCTGATCCTGGGCAACGTCGGCGTCCCCTGGGTCGCCGCCTTCATGATCGGCTTCTGCTGCATGTGGATCTTCGGCGTCCACGGCATGCTCTCGGGCACCGCCTCCATGGACTTCGGAGGCACCAAGGGGGCGGCGACCGTCACCGGGCTGCTCGACGGCGTGCAGTACCTGGCCAGCGGCCTGACCGGCTTCGGCCTGGGCTACTTCCTCGACCGCTGGGGCTGGGGCGCCTGGGTTTACCTGATCATCCCCTTCTCGGTGATCGGCGGCGCGCTCATGCTGACGCTGTGGAACCAGACGCCGGCGCGCAACCGCGAGCTGATGCAGCGGAAAGGGCTTTGACGCGGGCCTGCGGCCTGCGCAGTGGTAGTGATAGTGGTAGTGGTAGAAAGAGATTAAAAGAGTTCGCTATTAGATCGTTATATGGCCGTTACTATCACTATCACTACCACTACCACTGAGAGTTCGTAAAGTTATTTTCTCGACCGGCCGTTATAGACCGTCCCGGCCATCTTCTTGTACAGCTCGAGCACCTCGACCGCCTCGGCGCGCAGGAACTCGCCGGCGACGATGATGCCGCGCCTGCCCAGCTCGCCCTGCCAGTCGCGCGGCAGCGGCCCCTCGTCGAAGCCCAGGATCCCCTGGACGTCCGCGGCGGCGGCGCCATAGGTCAGGCGCGTCACCCCCGACCACAGGACCGCGCCCAGGCACATCAGGCAGGGCTGCGAGCTGGTGACCAGCTCGCAGCCGGAGTCGACGGCGCTCAGGTCGAAGGTGCCGGCGCGCTTCTGGGCGAAGGCGCAGGCCACCACCTCGGCGTGGGCCGGTGACAGGTTCAGCGGCTCGACGCGGTTGACGCCGGCGCCCAGCAGCCGGCCGCTCTCGCGCTCGAAGACGGCGGCGGCGAACGGCCCGCCCGTCTTCTCCTCGACGTTGCGCCGCGACAGGCCGATGACCCAGCGCATGCGCTGCTCGGGGTCGCGCATCTCGACCTCGCCCCGCAGCATGGCGTTCAGCCACGAGGGCAGCGTCAGCGAGACCGATGTCGGGAATTTCATCATTCAGAATTATATAAAGGTAAAAGGAAAAAGTAAAAAGGAAAAAGTAAGGACAAGCCACCTTCGGCTTTCTTCGAACCGCGTGCTCGTTTTCATACTTTTACCTTTTATCTTTTTCCTTTTGCCTTTTCGTTGACATTCATCCGCCGTTTCCCTAAAATCGTAGCTTCAACTGGAGTTGCCATCATGACGATACAGGTCAACAACCGGACGGTCGAGGTCTTTTCCGGGGCGCAGGTGGCCGACGCGCTGCGCGCCTATTCCCAGGTCACCTGGAAGCAGGTGCAGAACGGCGGCAAGGTCGTCCTCGACGGCGCCGGCCACGAGGTCGCCCTCGACGGCGCCCTCGCCGAAGGCTCGCGCCTGCAGGTCAAGCGCGCCGCGCGCCGGGGAGGCCGCGCATGAGCCGCCCCGCCGCCGCCGTCCTGGAGCTCCTGGCCCTGCTGGCGTTCTCCTCCTGCGCCTCGCTGCCGCCGGCGGCCGCGCCGGCCCGGGAGTCGCGCGTCGTCATCTTCCACTTCAACGACGTCCACGGCAAGATCGACGGCTTTCCCAAGGTGGCGGCCCTTATCGACGCCGAGCGCCGCCAGGGCAGCGACGTGCTGGTCCTCTGCGCCGGCGACAACTTCACCGGCAACCCGGTCATCGACCAGTACGACCCGCCGGGCCGGCCGATGCTGGAGCTGCTGAACCGCCTGGGCGTCGACCTGATGACCCTGGGCAACCACGAGTTCGACGTCGGCATGGAGAACCTCAAGCAGTTCGCCGCCCAGGCCCGCTTCCCCTTGGTCTCGGCCAACATCCATCCCCAGCCCGGCAGCGAGATCCCCAACCTGTCCGCCTCGCGGCTGCTGACCACGAAGAGCGGCGTGCGCATCGCCGCCTTCGGCCTGATCCAGATCGAGCCCGGCAACGGCCTGCCCTCGACCCACCCCGACCGCGTGAAGGGGCTGCGCTTCAGCGAGCCGCTGGCCACGGCGCTGGAGATGAAGCCCCTGCGCCGCGGCGCCGACGTCTTCCTGGCCCTGACCCACATCGGCTACGAGGAGGACGTCAAGCTGGCCGCCGCCATGCCCGAGCTCGACGCCATCATCGGCGGCCACTCGCACACCCGCGTCGACCCGGCCGAGACGGTCAACGGCGTGCTGCTGGCCCAGGCCGGCAGCGACCTGCGCTGGCTCGGGCGGGTGGAGCTGCTCGTGCGCGGCGGCCGCGTGGTCGCCAAGAAGGGCGGGCTGATCGACGTCAAGGGGCTGACGGCGGAGGACCCCGAGGTCAAGGCCATGGTCGCCCGCTTCAACGACAACCCGGTCTTCGCCCGCGTCATCGCCACCGCCCCCTTCGCCATCGAGGGCAAGGACGCCCTGGGCGCGCTGATGACCGACGCCATGCGCGCCGCCCACGGCCTGGACGTCGCCTTCCAGAACGAGGGCGGCATCCGCCTGCGGCGCCTGGAGCCCGCCATCACGCTCAAGGACGTCTACACCCTCGACCCCTTCGGCAACCAGGTGGTCGAGATCGCCATGAACGCCGAGGAGATCCGCGCGCTGCTGCGCGACTCCTTCGCTAAGGGCAAGGAGCTCGACCTGCAGGTCTCGGGGCTGTCCTACACCATCCGCACCGACAGCGAGCTGCGCATCCTGGGCATCGACCTGCGCGGCCCCGACGGGCGGCCGCTGGCCGAGGACCGCGACTACAAGGTCGGCGTATCCAGCTACGTCGCCAGCTCCTACCGCTTCGCCCACCGCGACCCCGGCCGCTCGCTGAACGCCACCACCGCCGAGGCCCTGATCCGCTACCTGCAGGGCGGCGCCGACCTCTCCGTCTACCGCGACATCCAGCGCGCCTTCCAGGACCCCCCCGGGCGCAACGACCGCTATTGACCGCCCCAGGAGGCTGAGACATGGCCCAGCTCTACTTCCGCTACTCGACCATGAACGCCGGCAAGTCGACCGAGATCCTCAAGATCGCCCACAACTACGAGGAGCAGAACAAGCACGCCATGCTCTTCACCCCGGCGCTGGACGACCGCTTCGGCCGCGGCAAGATCACCTCGCGCATGGGCTTCCAGCGCGACGCCATCATCATCAACAAGGACACCGACATGATGGGGCTGGCCGCCGCGGCCAAGCCCGACTGCGTGCTGGTCGACGAGGGCCAGTTCCTCACCCGCGCCCAGGTGATCGAGCTGACGCGCATCGTCGACACGCTGAACATCCCGGTCATCGTCTACGGCCTGAAGAACGACTACCGCAACCACCTGTTCAGCGGCAGCGAGGCGCTGCTGCTCTTCGCCGACAAGGTGGAGGAGGTCAAGGCCGTCTGCTGGTACTGCACCAAGAAGGCCACCATGCTGCTCAAGTACAAGGACGGCCAGCCGGTGGGCGAGGGGCCGCAGATCGAGATCGGCGGCAACGACAAGTACGTGTCGGTGTGCCGCAAGTGCTATGGCAGCAGGCTGCAAATTAAATAGAACTGGGCGGACGCCGGCTGATCAATGGGCTATGGTGACAAGTAACGAGTGACAAGTGACGAGTAACAGCATTCAGTCGATCGGTTATCACACCTAAGATAAAGAGTGAGACCCGCGGCAAGTAATGAGAGACGAAAGAAAAACCATTGAGCAAGTGACTTTCAGCAGGACGGCTTGCTGGACAGATCACCCAGTGCGGTTCCTTGTCACTCGTCACTCGTCACTTGTCACTGGAGTCTGCCGGCAGGCCCGGTCATGACGGAAAGAGCAATCGGGAAGCCGGCAAACTCCGGCCTGCTGGCCATGGCTGTGACCGCCTTCCTGTGGAGCATCGCCGGGCTGTTCATCAAGGTCGTCGACTGGCACCCCTTCGCCATCGCCGCCGCGCGCAGCGCCGTGGCCTCGCTGGTGATCCTGGCCTGGCTGAGGCGCCCGCGCATCCATTGGTCATGGCCGCAGGTCGGCGCCGCCCTGGCGCAGACGGCGACCATGCTGCTGTTCGTCACCGCCAACAAGACCACCTCGGCGGCCAACGCCATCCTGCTGCAGTACTTCGGCCCGGTCTCCACCGCCCTCCTCGGCGCCTGGATCCTGAAGGAGCGCGTGCGCTGGGAGCAGTGGGCCTCCTTCCCCTTCGTCGGCCTGGGCATGGCCCTGCTGTTCATGGACAAGATCGGCGGCGGCCGCCTGCTGGGCAACGTCCTGGCGGTGCTGTCGGGGCTGGCCTTCAGCTTCTGCTTCGTGTTCCTGCGCATGCAGAAGGACGCCTCGCCGCTGGAGTCGATGCTGCTGGCCCACTGGTTCACCGTGGCCATCGGCGTCGGCGTCTCGCTGTTCCTGCCGGCGCCGGTCTTCAGCTGGAAGGCCGCCGGCGCCATCGCCATGCTCGGCGTCTTCCAGATCGGCGCGGCGGCCATCCTCTTCTCCTACGCCATCAAGCGCATCAGCGCCGTCTCGGCCAACCTGGTCGCCGTCATCGAGCCGGTGTTCAACCCGGTGTGGGTCTTCCTGGCGCTGGGCGAGCGGCCAGGCCTCACGGCCATCGCCGGCGGGGCGATCATCATCGCGGCGGTGACCGCGGCGTCGGTGATCAGTGCTCGCAGAGCTCAATGATCTCCAGGGAAAACAGAGGGAAGATGGAGGGAAGCGAAAGGGAAGAAAGAGTGGGAAAAGCCTTTTTAGGACATCTTTCCCACTTTGTCTTCCCTCTGCCTTTCCCTCTCTCTTCTCTCTGTCTTCCCTGGAGTTCTCGTGCAGTTCCGATTTGGATATAATCTCCCCATGAAAAGCTATCGCAAAGAGCTGTGGTTCCAGACGCCCGGAAGAAGGGCGTTCATCAACATCACCCCCGACGTCGAGCAGGCGCTGCGCGAGAGCGGCGTCCAGGAGGGGCTGGCGCTGGTCAACGCCATGCACATCACCGCCTCGGTGTTCATCAACGATGACGAGAGCGGGCTGCAACAGGACTATGAGAAGTGGCTGGAGAAGCTGGCGCCGCACGAGCCGGTCTCGGCCTACCGCCACAACCTGAGCGGCGAGGACAACGGCGACGCCCATCTCAAGCGCCAGGTCATGGGCCGCGAAGCCGTTCTGGCCGTGACCGAGGGCCGGCTGGACTTCGGCCCTTGGGAGCAGATCTTCTACGGCGAGTTCGACGGCCGCCGCAAGAAGCGGGTCCTGGTCAAGATCATCGGGGAGTGAAACGACCCGCGCCCGGAACGCCACCTCCAGGTGGCAGGAACGCACGAAGGCGGGGGGACATCTCAGAATCCCTGGCACGCCTGGAGGCCGCTCTGCGCGTCGGGGGCATTGACAGTAT
>DAHVOV010000022.1 GCA_027318645.1 Candidatus Aminicenantota bacterium | reverse complement strand
TGTTTGTGGCACCGTTCCGGCCGATACTGCTGATTTCCGCATTGCCGGCCCCGTCGATGGTGCGCAAGGTTCGGCCGTCGACGAGGGTGGCGACGAGTGTGTTTGCGCGGATGGTGGTCTGCTGCGCCGGCTGGTGCATGTAGACCGTACGCATGGTGGCAACGGCGTCCTGACGGATGGCGAAGCGCGGGTGGTTGCCGCGGGCGACCAGGGTGGTGGTGACGATCGGCCCCCAGCCGCCGCCGCCGATGGCGTCGAAGAAGCCGCCGACCAGGCCCAGGGACACCAGGTGGCTCTTGACGTCCCTGTGCTCGTGCTGCCTGCGCAGGGCCTTGACCAGGATGACCGCGCCCATCAGCAGCAGGTAGGCCGACACGTAGGGCTTGATGAGGTTGCCGTCGATGGAGGTCAGGATGTAGGCGCCGAGGATGCCGCCCAGCACGCCGGGGACGATCAGGCGCTTGATCAGGTACCAGTTGATGTTGCCCTGCTTCCAGTGCGAGAGGCCCGATACCGCCGTGGTCACGCACTCGGACAGGTGCACGCTGGCGCTGGCCGCCGCCGGTGGGATGCCGATGCTGAGCAGGAAGGTGTTGGAGCTGACGCCGTAGGCCATGCCCAGGGCGCCGTCGATCATCTGCGCCACGAATCCGACCAGCACGAAGAACAGGACATTCAGTTCCATGAGCGCTCCTCGGGGGAAAGCCCACTGTACCGGAGCGCCCGAAACCTGTCAAGCAGCGGAAGGGATTGGGAAAAAGAACGAGCATTGAACTCCAGTGTTAGTGATAGTGATAGTGTTAGTAACAGCATTGAAACGACCAAGTTGTGCATGGGATCGCTGTCCCGAATCACGAATCACGATAGAATGTTCCCGTGCTGCCACTCGTCACGCGTCACGCGTTACGCGTCACGGTGCCGGTTTCTACTGCTTGATCGTGCAGGAGCGTTCCTCGATCTCCCGCGCCGCCGCCTCGCGGCCGCTGCGCCCGACGTCGAAGTAGCGGCAGATGCGGCCGTCGACCAGCTCGTAGATGTGGTCGGCCTGCAGGGCCACCTCGCGGTCGTGGGTGACCATGACCAGGGTGATGTTGCTCTCGCGGTTCAGCTCGGCCATGAGCCCCAGGACGGCCTGGCCGCTCTCGCGATCGAGGTTGCCGGTCGGCTCGTCGGCGAAGATGACCTTGGGCCGGTTGACCAGCGCCCGGGCGATGGCGACGCGCTGCTGCTGGCCCCCCGAGAGCTCGTACACGGCCTTGTCGCGGAAGGCGCCCACGCCGATGCGCTCCATGATGCGCAGCGCCTCGCGCCGCCGCTCCGCCGCGGGGCGGCCGCCGCCGATCCAGCAGGGCAGCAGCACGTTCTCCAGGGCGCTGAACTCGGGCAGCAGGTAGTGGAACTGGAAGATGAAGCCGACGTTGCCGTTGCGGAAGGCGGCCAGCTCGTTGACGTTGCGCTCGCGGATGGTGCGGCCGTCGAACTCGATCTCGCCCGCGGTGGGCGGGTCGAGCAGCCCCAGGCAGTTGAGCAGCGTGCTCTTGCCCGAGCCCGACGGGCCGATCAGGGCGGTGAAGCCGCCGCGGGCGATCTCGATGCTGACGTCGTGCAGCACCGGCGTGTCGACCTTCCCGAAGTAGGTCTTGCTCAGGGCGCGGGTGCGCAGTACGGCGTCAGCCATTGCGGATCACCTCGATGGGCGAGAGCGCCGCCGCCTTGCGCGCCGGGATGGTGGAGGCGATGACCGCCGCCGCCAGCGCCAGCACGATGGGCGTGAGCAGCGTGCGCGCGCTGACCTCCAGGCCGAAGGCGGCGCCGGTGCCGGCGACGAAGCCCCAGCCCATGAGCAGGCCGAGCCCCAGGCCCAGCAGCGAGCCGACGCCGCCCAGCAGCAGCCCCTGGATGACGAAGATGCGCGAGGCGCTGCGGTCGGTCGTGCCCATGGCCTTGAGGATGCCCAGCTGGCGCTGCTTCTGCACGGCGGCGATGCCCAGGACGCTGGCGATGGCCAGGGAAATGCTGACGATGACGAAGAACTGGATGGTGACCGAGGAGGTGCTCTGCGAGCGCAGCCCGGTGAGCAGCTGGCGGTTGCGCTCCTGCCACGATTCGAGCTTCACCCGGGCGTACTGCCGGCCGAAGCCGCGGGCGATGTCCTCGGCGGCGAAGACGTCGCGCACCTGGGCCTCGACGGCCGAGACGCCGCCGATGGCGAAAAAGCTGCGCACCTGGTCCATGGGGACCGCCAACAGGTCGTTGCCGGCCGCCGCCCCCAGGTCGAAGACGGCGCCCACGCGCAGGACCAGCCGGCCGCCGCGGTCGTTGCGCAGGACGAACTTGTCGCCGACGGCCAGCGTCAGCCGCTCGGCGATGCGCTGCCCCAGCAGGGCGGTGTCGGAGGCCAGCTCGGGGGCGCCGGCCACGGTCTTGGCGCGGATGCGGTAGATGTCCAGCCCGTCGGGAGCCACCAGCCCCTTGACGGTCACGGCGATCACCGCCCCGCCGCGCTCGATGAAGCCCTGGCCGTTGGCCACCGGCGCCGCGCGCAGCACGCGGCGGTCGCGCCGCAGGTCGTCGACGTACGTCTGCCAGGACTGGATCTCCGTGAGCTCGTCGATGAGGACGCGGCCGCTGTCGCGCCGCGCCGCGTCGTCGAGGACGCCGGCGGCGCCGGCGGGCAGGCGGTCGGCGGGAAGCACCAGCAGGTGCGGCGCCGAGCCGATGGTGTTGTCGATCAGGCTGACCTGCAGGCCGCTGATCAGCGCCGAGAGGAAGAACTGCACGGCCACGCCGACGGCGACGCCCAGCACGATGAGCAGCGTCTGCCCCCGGCCCCGCAGCAGGAAGCGCAGGGCGATCATCCACTCGTAGCGGTTCGCCGGCTTCTTCATTCGGGCAGAACGATGCGGGCCCCCTCGGGCAGGTTGCGCACGGCCACCCACTTCTCGCCGATGGGGGCGTACTCCAGCGCCGTGCGCTCGACGCGCCCGCCATTGCGCAACAGGACGAAGGCGGCGCCGTTGTCGCGGACGACGTAGCGCGAGGGCAGCGCCAGGACGCCGGCGTTGAGCCCCGGCACGCGCCGGCCGCGGACCTCCACGCTGCCGGTCATGCCGTGGCGGATGAAGGCCCTGTCCTCCTCCACGCGCAGCTTCAGCCGGCAGGTGCCCTTGTCCAGGTCGATCAGAGAGCAGACCAGGTTGATGCTGGCCGCCACCTTCTCGGCGGGGAACGCGTCGAAGACCGCGACGGCGCTCAGGCCGTCCTCCAGGAAGCCCAGGTCCCTCTGGTCGACATTGGCCTCCAGGATCCAGGGCCGGCGCTCCAGGACGGTGGCGATCCGCCTTCCCGCCTCCACCGTCTCGCCCGGGACGACGTCCAGGTCGACCACGGTGCAGTCATAGGGCGCGACGACGCGCTTGTCGGCGACGGCGCGCCGGGCGAGCTCCACCTGGGCGCTCAGGGCGTTGAGCTGGTTGATCAGCTCGGCGGCGGCGCCGCTGCGGGAATAGGAGTCGACCTGAAGCTTGACCTGGTTGAAGCGGGCCCGGGCCGCCTCCAGGGCCGTATCCGCCCGCTCCCGCTCCACCTTGGCGACGGCGCCGGCCTGGAACAGGGCGCCGATGCGGTCGGCGTTGGCCTGCGCCTCGGCGAGGGAGGCCCCGGCGTCGTTCAGCTGCTCGCGCAGCCGCGGGTAGACCTCCTCCCGGGCATTGGCCATCTTGAGCTTCACCCCCTCATAGTTGCTCAGGGCGATGGCCAGGTTCTGCCGCTCGCGGAAGTCATCGACCTGGACCAGCAGCGCCCCCCGGGCGGCCCGCTGCCCCTCGCGCGCCGGCACGGCGACGACGTCGCCGCCGGCCTTGGCTGCCATGTCGTAGGGCTCGGGATAGCTGACCGTGCAGCTGGCCAGGATGGAGTAGTCGATGTCGGCCCGCTTGAGGATGAAGTCCTCGCCGTCGGCCCGTCGGCGCAGCAGCAGCACGGCCGTCACCACGGCCAGGAGGACGAGGGCGAGGATGAGGGCGTGTTTCTTGTTCATGATACGGCAATTATACCTAAGGCAGGTAGAGATAAACAAGTGCCCGACCCAGGCTGGCAAGAAATAGCTCAAGGGAAGAAAAAGGGAAGTCAGAGGGAAAGGCAGAGGGAAGACAAAGTGGGAAAGAAAATCTGAAAGGGCTTTTCCCACTCTCTCTTCCCTCTCTCTTCCCTCCCTCTTCCCTATGTCTTCCCTGAGGCCATTGTTGTTATTTTTCTTAAGAACCGTTATTCTCGTTCTCTATGTATGGCACCTATCTGACCCTGGCCGTGCTGGTGCTGCTGGCCTATGTCCTGTGGCGGGCTTCGTCCGTTCCCGCCCTGCGCCGGCTTCCCCGCTCCCTCTTCCCGCTCGCCGGCCTGCTGCTGGCGCTGCTCGTCATCATCGGTCGCTGGCTGGACCACCGGGCCTGGGGCTCCGGAGGCGCGGCGCTGGACTTCGCCTCCTGGACCCTGTCCGGCTCGATCTTCCTGTCGTTCGCCTGCCTGTTCCCTGTTGACCTGCTCACCGGCTTCGGCCTGTTCTGCCGCGGCCGCGCCGCCCGCCTGCGCGGCTGGGCGCTGCTCGCCGGCTGCCTGCTGTCGCTCCTGGCCCTCTTCCAGGGCATGAGGCCGCCGGCCGTTTCCCGCCATGAGGTCGAGCTCCCCGGGCTGGGACGGGAGCTCGACGGCACGCGGCTGGCGGTCATCTCCGACCTGCACCTCGGCAAGCTCCTCGGCCCGGGCTGGCTGGCGGCGCGGGTCGCTCAGGTGCGGGCGCTGAAGCCGGACATGATACTCTTCCTGGGCGACCTGTTCGAGGGGCACGGGGAGCCGGCCGCGGCCTTTCTCCCCGAATTGGAAAAGCTCTCCGCTCCCCTGGGCATCTGGGCCGTCGACGGCAACCACGAGATGAACGGCCACCGGGCGCGCCGCGCCGGCGGCGGCGACCTGCTGCCGACCCTGCGCGACTGCGCGGTCGAGCCGGCGCCGGGCCTGTTCGTCGCCGGCCGCCGCAGCATTCTCAGCCACGGCCGGGAGACGAGGTCGCCATGGAGCCCCGACGCCCGCAGGAGCGGGGGCGCCTGGATCCTGATGAGCCACGTGCCGTCGGGCGCCGAGGCGGCCGCCCGCGCCGGGGTCGGGCTGATGCTGGCCGGGCATACGCACGGCGGGCAGCTCTGGCCGCTGAGCCTCCTCACGCGCCGGGTCTTTCCCCTGACGGCCGGCCGCTATCGGGTCGGCGGAATGACGGTCCTGGTCAGCCGCGGCACCGGCAACTGGGGGCCGCGGATGCGGCTGTGGCGGAGGGCGGAGATCATGCTCGTCGTCTTGAAACGAGCTGCAGTGACAAGTGACAAGTAACGAGTGACGAGTCGCGCGCTTTGCGCGCAAGGCAAAAGGCGAAAGTAAAAAGGTAAAAGTGAAAGCCCTTCAATGGCCTGCCGAAACGGATCATCTCCATGCCGTTGCGAATGCCAGATCACGCATCACGATGGATCGTTCTCCTGCTGTTGCTCGCCTGGGATTCTGCATAATGCATGACGACCGTTCGCTCGAACGCTGTTTAGAATTACGATTTTCGATGGACCATCCCCTGGCTGCTTCTGGTCGCTGGTCACTGAGTAGCGGCGGCCGCTGACCGCCATCCAGCCGGCCTTGACTTTGCCCCGGTCGCGGCCCATCATGTCCCGCGGGATCCCCAAGGAGGTGCAGGATGACAGGATACGCGGTCGCGATCGAGAAGGCGACGCTGAAGAACGACTAC
>DAHVOV010000407.1 GCA_027318645.1 Candidatus Aminicenantota bacterium | reverse complement strand
CCGGTGTTGGCGGAGGAGCGGATGGCGTCGCCGAAGTCATAGAGCACGTGGCCGGGCATGACCGTGTCCAGGTCGATGACTCAGAGCCCGTGGCCGCGCGAATCGATCAGCACGTTGTTGAACTTGGTGTCGTTGTGGGTGACGCGCAGCGGCAGCCCCCGGCGGCGCGCGTCGCGCAGGGTCGCGAGCAGGGCCTGGCCGCGCTCGGCCACGAAGCCGGCCTCGGCCGCGGCCCCGGAGCTCCGGGCCGCGCGGTCATGTTCCAGCGCCTCCCGGTAGTCGTCCAGCCGCCGGGCGAGGTCATGGAAGCGGGGAATGGTCTCGCGCAGTGGCGGCCCCGGCAGGTCGGCCAGCAGCGCCAGGAAGCGCCCGTAGAGGCGCCCGGCCTCGCGGGCCTGGGCCGGGGTGCCTGGGCGCGCCCCCAGCTCGCGGTGGCCGATGAACACGAAGCAGCGCCAGTGCTCCCCGCTCCCGTCGCGCAGGAAGGGCGCGCCGTCGCGGGCGGGCACCACGGTAAGCACCTCGCGCGCCGGGTCGGCGCCGGGGATGGCGGCGAGGCGCCGGCGCAGGTGCTCCGTCACGCGCACGATGTTCGCCATCATGCCGGGGATGTCGGCGAAGATGCGGCCGTTGATCCTCTGCAGGATGTAGCCGGGTTGTCCCTTCTCCCGCAGCCGCACGCGAAAGGTGTCGTGGATGTGGCCGGCGCCGTAGCGCTCGACGGCCGTCGGCCGGCCGTCGGCGGCGAAGCCCGCGAACGCGTCCAGGGCGTGCTCGTCGGCGGGCGGGGATTTTGATTTTTTCCCGGTCATGGTCCTGCCATTATAATGTCGCACCCGGATGTTGACAAGCCGGAAAAATTGTGGTATTTTTTTCCACTGAATGGCCCCTTAGCTCAATTGGCAGAGCAATTGACTCTTAATCAATAGGTTGAAGGTTCGATTCCTTCAGGGGTCATTTAAGATCTTCCCATCCTTTCAGAAAAATCCAAGAAACATCTGATTATGCTATAAGGTTCGACGTTCGAAGTCCGACGTTCGACGTAACGAAGGCCAATTCGCTTGGCTGCTGAAGATTTCTAGTCAGGTGCTGATCGTCCTAACTAGAAGGTCAGAATTGTTCCAGGGCTTCTTCGAATCACGAATAATGAATTACGATGTTGCGGTTGTTGCTGTTCCTAACACAAACACAAACACTAACACAAAGCGCTGTTGATGCTGTTGCCGTACACCGTACGCCGCATGCCGTCCGCCAAGTTCCGCTCATTGTTGCCACTACCGCTGAATTCTTGAATATTCCCAGGCACTAAGCTAGAATGCGCGCAACAAGGGAGATGCCATGCCGCCTGCCGAGATCGTGCGCGTGAACGACGCCCGCCTGCGCCGCGAGTTCGTGATGTTCCCCTATCGCCTGTACCGGGATTTTCCCGAATGGGTGCCGCCGCTGGTCGGCGACGAGAAGAAGTTCATCCTGCCGCGGCATAACCAGTTCCTGCGCAACAACCGCGTGGAGCTGTTCCTGTGCCGCCGCGGCGGCGTCACCGTGGGCCGCGTCGCCGCCGTCCTCAACCTCGACCACCAGCGCCATCACCGCGACCGCTGCGGCTTCTTCGGCCAGTTCGAATGCGCCGACGACCCCCAGGCGGCCGGGCTGCTGCTGGCGGCCGCCGAGGCCTGGCTGAAGGAGAACGGCTGCGACGCCATGCGCGGCCCGGCCAGCTTCTCGCTGAACGGCGTCGCCGGCCTGCTGGTCAACGGTTTCGACCGGCCGCCGGCCGTGCTGATGGCCTACAATCCCCCCTATTACCAGCGGCTGCTTGAGAACCTGGGGCTGCGCCCGGCGATGCGCTTCTTCGCCTACGAGGTGTCGCGGGAGACCATCCGCTTCCCGCGCGCCCTCGAGCGCCTGGAGGAGCGCCTGCGCCGCCAGGGGATCGCCTTCCGCTACTTCGACCTGGGCCGCGCCGAGCGCGACATGGGCATCATCATCGACCTCTTCAACCACGCCTGGTCCGACAACTGGGGCTTCGTGCCCACCCGCCTCGAGGAGGGGCTGGAGGACTTGAAGAAAATGCGCCCGGTGGTCCGTCCCGACCTGATCATTTTCGCCGAGAAGGACGGCGAGCCGGTCGGCTTCTCCCTGTCGCTCCCCGACATCAACCAGGCGCTGAAGCCGCTGAACGGCCGGCTGTTCCCCCTGGGCTGGCTGCGGCTCCTGCGCAACCTGAAGCGCATCGACGCCATCCGCGTCACGCTCATGGGCGTGCGCAAGGAATGGCGGCAGATGGGCATCGACCTGGCCTTCTACCGCATGACCGCCGAGAACGCCTACCGCCACGGCATCTACAAGGCGGAGATGTCGTGGATCCTGGAGAGCAACGAGCCGATGAACCGCGTGCTGCGGCACATCAACGCCCAGGTGACCAAGACGTACATCATGTACGAGAAAGATATCTAATTAAGACGATTTCATAGAAGTGCTTCAAGGTTCGACGTTCGAGGTTCGACGTCCGACGTTAACAAGCAACAGGTGCTTGTATGCTTTTTACGATCTCTAAGCAGGTCCTAATTGCTGTTCCTAACACTAACACCATCACTATCACTTAGAGTTCTGGTAGGTAAATGCCTCTGACTCGGGGCTGGCCAGCCACTGCTCGAGGGTGCGGGCCTGGCGATCCTTCATGGACATGATCGGCTCTTGGAGCGGCCAGGAGATGCCCAGCGCCGGGTCGTCCCACCGTATGCCCGCCTCGGCCCCGGGGTTGTAGATGGCGGTGCACTTGTACTGCACCTCGGCCCAGTTGGAGAGGGTGCAGAAGCCGCGGGCAAAGCCGGCCGGTGCGAACACCTGCAGCTTGTTCCCTGCCGAGGCCTCGATGCCGAACCAGCGCCCCAGCGTCGGCGATCCCTTGCGGATATCGACGGCGACCAGGAAGGCGCTGCCCAGGGTCACGCGCATCAGCTTTGCCATGGGCGGCTGCCACTGGAAGTGGAGTCCGCGCAACACCCCTTTTTGGGAGCGCGAATGGTTATCCTGGACGAAGTTGTCGGGCAGCCCCAGGGCGCGGAACTGGTCGGCGCGGAACGCCTCCAGGAAGAAGCCGCGCTCGTCCTCGCTCACCTCGGGCTGCAGGACAACCACGCCGTTCAGGTGGCGGGACAAAACGCGCATCTGCATTCAGGCACCTCTTTCCTGTAGGTCGTTTCAGTGTAGCGGAAATGGCGTAAAAGTCAAGGCTGGATGGTGCGCTTCGATTGCTCGTGAAGCGTAACGGGGGTTGTGCATGAACTCGGTGTACGGTTGACGGCAACAGCATGAACGAGCCCTGAGTGGTAGTGATCATGGTAGTGGAAGGAACAGCATTGACTATAGTGAACGAGTGATTGGTAATTAGTGATTAGTGATTGGACCAGCAATTAGAACCTGCTTAGAGATCGAAAAAAGCACCCAAGCACCGTTTGCTGTTAACGTCGGACGTCGAACCTCGAACGTCGAACCTTACAGCATCTTTTTCTTTGAGTTCCTAGGGGCTAGTCGATGTTGCGCTGCTCGACCATGCCCCGCTCGCGGTAGAAGACGGAGATCAGGGTGTAGGGGACGTTGCGGTCGCCGACCATGGCGCTCACCGTGGTCTGCGCCACCTGCATGACCTCGATATTGGGCGTCAGCCACTCGTTGATCTTCTTTTCCAGCTCGGCGGCCTGGCCGGAGAACAGCTTGTATTTCATGGAGCACCCCCGTTGTCCCGGGCGGGATTATAGCACAGCCGGCCCGGTCAGGATAGGATCTTCAGCGCCCGCGGCACCGAGTCGAACTCGAGGCTGCGGAACGCGCGCGGCTGGCCGTCGCGGCTCAGCACGTCGCCGTCGATCTGGATCGTGAACTCCTTCGCGGAGCGGACCGCGAAGTGCGGCGACTGCAGGACCAGCGCCTCCTTCTGCTCGGCGTAGAGCGCCGGCGGCGTCAGCAGGGCCAGGTAGGCCAGGCGCGGGAAGGAGCACTCGCGGATGAGCAGGGCGTCGAGGCGGCCGTCGTCGGGGCGCGCCTGCGGCAGCGCCTTGCGGCCGGCCGCGTAGTAGCGGATGTTGTCGAACACGGCGAGCATGAACTCGCCGCTGGCGCGGCCGCCCTCGTGCTCCACCTCCAGGTGGATCGGCATCTCGGCCGAGCGGCAGGCGCGCCAGCCGCCGCGCAGCCCGGAGAGGGTCTGGTAGCGGCCCAGCCGCGGGCTGCGCTGCACCACCTGGGTGACGTACTGGTTGATCAGCACCGACAGCCCGATGGACGCCTGGCCGGGGTAGTAGCGCAGCACCTTGCGCCCCTCGCGCACCGCCCCCAGGTCGATGCGCCGCGGGCGGCGCCGGCGGATGGCCTGGCAGGCCCTCTTCAGCGAGTGGATGCCGAACTCGCGGACCACGTCGTTGCACGAGCCCAGGCCGATCATGCCCAGGGCGTTGTCGGCGCCCAGGCGCATCATCTCGTTGATCACGATCAGCAGGGTGGTGTCGCCGCCGGCGGCGACCAGGATCGGGTAGTCCTCGGCGGTGACCGAGACCAGGTCGCGCAGGTCGTCCTCATGGCGCGACTCGAACCAGTCGTGGGGCACGCCCGCCTCGCGCAGGCAACGCTGCAGGGCGCGGCGGTTCTGGGCCGCGCGCCCCTTGCCGGCGCTGGGGTTGAAGAGGACGGCCGCCTTGTCCATCACTCCAGCCCCAGTTCGCGCAGCACGGCGCCGGCCCGGTCGACCTGCGCGGCGACGAAGCGCACGAAGCGCATGTCGACGTGGATGGAGCGGGTGAGGTCGGGCCGGAAGCGGAAGTCGCTGGCCAGCGACTCGTAGTTGCCGTCGAAGAGCACCCCGACCAGCTCGCCGTCGGCGTTGAGCACCGGGCTCCCCGAGTTGCCGCCGGTGGAGTCGTTGCTGGTCAGGAAATTGACCGGCAGCCCGGCCAGCCCCGGCTCTTGGGCGGCGGCGCGGAAGGCCGGCGTCAGCTCGAAGGGCGCCTCGCCGCGCTCCTTGGCCAGCACGCCGGCGAGGGTGGTGAAGGGGGCGTAGCGCACGGCGTCGCGCGGGGAGTAGCCCTCGACGCGGCCGTAGCTGAAGCGCAGCGTGCGGTTGGCGTCGGGGGGGCGCAGCCGGTCCGGGCGCATGGCCGCCAGCGCCTCCACGTACAGCGGCTTCCACTCGAGCCACTCGCCGGCGATGGCGCCGCGGCGGCGGTTCAGGGCGTCGATGCCGGGCTGCAGCTTCGCGGCCAGGAGGAGGAAGGGGTCGCGGCAGGCGCGGAGGGACGCGGCGTCGCCCCGCAGCAGCTCCTGCTTGAACGCCAGGTCGGCCATTCGCGTGCCGGCGTAGAGCGAGGCGGCATAGGCGGCGATCCGTTCCCCGCGGCCGGCGCCGGGGGCGGAGTCGACCTCGCGGGCCAGGGCGGCGAAGGTTCCCGGCTTGTCGGCCGCCAGCAGGCTCTCGAGATACAGGGCGAACACCGCCGCGTCGGTCCTCAGGTCGAGGTTGCGCTGGTTGAGGGGCAGCCGCTCCTTCCAGGCCGCCATGTCGCGCTCGGTGAACCCCGTCTCGCGCTCCAGGTCGCGGCGGGACTTTTCGTGCCCCCACTTGCTCAGCGTCAGCGCCCACTCCAGGAGACGGCAGCCGCGGCCGAGGCGGGCCTGCACCGCCTCCAGTGGGATGATGTCGCGCTCGCCGGCGGCCAGGCGCTCGATCGCGGGCAGCAGGCGGCCGAAGCGCTTGCGCCGCGCCGGGTCAGCGGCGATCCAGGCGGCCAGCTCCTTCTCTTCGGCCGCCTTGCCGGCCAGCACGGCGTCGCGCTCCAGGCCGGCCAGCAGCCCGCGGTTGTTCTTGATCGAGTTGTACAGGCCCTTCAGCACGGCGGCGTTCTTTATGCGCACCGCCTCGTCGCCGGCCGACAGGCGCTCCAGCAGGGCGATGGTGCGCTCCAGCAGGGCGATGCGCGCCGGGAAGGCGACCTGCGCCTCGTTGGCCGCTTCGGCGGCCGCGAGCCAGCGGCGGGTGGTCGCCGGATAGCCCATGATGGCCGTGAAGTCGCCCTCGCGCAGCGGCGCGCGGGCGACCGGGAAATAGTGGAGCGGGTGGAAGGGGACGTTTCCGGGGGAATAGTCGGCCGGCCGGCCGTCGCGGCCCACATAGGCGCGCAGGAAGGAGAAGTCGCCCGTATGGCGCGGCCACATCCAGTTGTCGACCTCGCCGCCGTACTCGCCGATCGCCCGCGCCGGCACATAGACCACGCGCATGTCGCGGAGCTTGAGGTAGGTGACAAGGTAATAGCGGCGGCCGTCGTAAAAGGGGACGACGGCGCACTCGCGGCCCGGCTCCTTCTCGCCGGCGACAGCCAGCTCGCGGGAGATCCGCTCCACCAGGCGCAGGCGCTTCAGCGGGTCCATGCCGGCGCGCAGGGCGCGGTGGAAGCTGTCCGTGACGTCCGCGAAGCCGGTCATCACCCGGACGCTGTAGCCCGGGGCGGGGATCTCCTGGGCGCGATCGGCGGCGAGGAAGCCGTCGCGGATGTAGTTATGCTCAGGCGACGAGAGGCTCTGCACGGCGCCGAAGGCGACATGGTGGTTGGTGATGATCAGGCCGTCGGCGGAGACGAACGAGCCGGTGCCGCCGCCCAGGTTGACCACGGCCATGGCCAGGCACTTCCCGCCCGGCTGCCACAGCGTGGCCGGGTCGAAGCGGCAGCCCATGGCCTTCATCTCGGCGGCGACGGCTGGAGTGACGGCGTCGAGGGGGAACATGCCCTCGGCGGCGGGCAGGGCCAGGGCGGCGACCAGCAGCGCGCAGAAGATCGTGGCTCTCATGGAATGCTCCTTGCGTCGGCGGACCGGGAATGAACGGATTATACCGCGGGCCCCGGAGAAAGACAACCGGCCCGGCGGCCCGCCGTCCGGGCGGATTGCATGCGCTGCGCGCTTGTGCTATTCACTGTCGCGGGACGGACGGCCGTGCCCCGGAGGTGAAGATGCGGCGGCGGAATTTCCTGAAGGCGCTTCCGTTGGGACCGCTGGCCCTGAAGCGCGGCTCGCCCTCAGGCCGGCCGGAGGTGAAGACGCCGTCGCCGGGCGA
>DAHVOV010000394.1 GCA_027318645.1 Candidatus Aminicenantota bacterium | reverse complement strand
CGATCTTGTGACGATAGCGATGTGACAGCAACATACGGCATCTGCTGCAGCGGTCATAGTTAAACAATGTTACGGACTGTTAACGAACGTTAACGCCCGCGCAAGTCTCACCCTGGGCATCATGATCCTGCCGGTGGTCATCACCTCCTCGCGCGAGGCGCTGGAAAGCGTGCCCCGGCATTTTCGCACCGTCAGCCTGTCGCTGGACGCCAGCCGCTGGCAGACCATCCGCCACTCGGTGCTGCCCCACGCCCTGCCGGGGATCATGACCGGCATGATCCTGGGGCTGGGGCGCGCCGCCGGCGAGACGGCACCCATCCTGTTCACTGTGGCCGCATTCTACCTGCCGCGCCTGCCCCAGTCGCTCTTCGACCAGACCATGGCCCTGCCTTACCACCTGTACGTCATATCCACCCAGGTGCCGGGCATCCCCGAGAACGTCCGCTACGGCACGGCGCTGGTGCTGCTGGCGCTGGTGCTGCTGCTGAACCTGGCGGCGATCGTCCTGCGCTCGCGCTTCCGCCGCAAGAAAAAATGGTAAACCGGGCCGAAAAGTTCTCCATCCGCGGACTGCACGTCCACTACGGGGGATTCTGCGCTTTGCGCGACCTGAACCTGGAGGTCCTGGCCAACGAGATCTTCACCGTCATCGGCCCGGCCAACTCGGGAAAGACGACGTTCCTGCACTCGCTCAACCGCCTGATCGACCTGGCGCCCGGCAGCCGGATGAGCGGCGAGGTGCGCCTCGACGGCGTCGACGTCCGCGCCGGCCTGGAGGTGGAGACGCTGCGTCGCAAGGTGGGGATCGTCTTCGCCCTGCCGCTGCCGCTGCCCATCTCCATCTACGAGAACGTGGTGTATGGCCTGCGCATGCAGGGCGTGCGCGACGCCCGCGCCCTGGACGAGGCGGTCGAGCGCAGCCTGCGCGAGTCCTACCTCTGGGACGAGGTGAAGGACCGCCTGCGCTCGCCGGCGATGAACCTGTCGGGCGGCCAGCAGCAACGCCTGTGCATGGCGCGCATCCTGGCCGGTCGCCCCGACGTGCTGCTCTTCGACGAGCCCACCTCGGGCCTGGACCCCATCTCCACGGCACGCATCGAGGAGACCATGCTGGAGCTGAAGGAGCGCTACACCATCGTGCTGGTGACCAACAACGTGGCCCAGGCGGCCCGCGTCGGCGACCGCACCGCGTTCTTCCTGATGGGGGACCTGGTCGAGGTCAGCGATACCGGCCGGATGTTCACGGCGCCGGCGGACCCGCGCACCAGCGACTACATCACGGGGAAGTTCGGATGAGCGGGCAGGGAACGGCCATCGAAACTCGGGGGCTCGACCTCTTCTATGGGGATTTCCAGGCCCTGACCGGGGTGGAGCTGCAGGTGCCCGAGCGCGAAGTGACGGCGCTGATCGGGCCCAGCGGCTGCGGCAAGAGCACCCTGCTGCGCGTTTTCAACCGCATGAACGACCTGATCGAGGGCGTGCGCGTCAACGGCACGGTGCTCGTCGGCGGCGAGAATATCTACGCCCCCGGCGCCGACCTGCTGCGCCTGCGCGAGAAGGTGGGCATGGTCTTCCAGCGCCCCAATCCCTTCCCGCTCTCGGTGCGCGAGAACATCACCTTCGGCCTTTCCGTCCACCGCCTGGCCCCGCCCCGCGAGCACGACATGATCGTCGAGAAGGCGCTGCGCGACGTTCTGCTGTGGGACGACCTCAAGGACCGCCTGCAGCGCTCGGCGCTGGCGCTGTCGCTGGAGCAGCAGCAGCGGCTGTGCATCGCCCGCGTGCTGCCGCTCAAGCCGCAGGTGCTGCTCATGGACGAGCCCTGCTCGGCCCTCGATCCCATCGCCACCCTGCACATCGAGGAGCTGATGCGCCAGCTGAAGCGCGACTACACCATTGTCATCGTCACCCACAACATGCAGCAGGCGGCGCGGGCCTCGGACCGCACCGGCTTCATGTACCTGGGCAAGCTGGTCGAGTTCGGCGAGACGGCGCAGATCTTCACCCACCCGCGCCAGGAGCTGACCGAGAACTACATCCGCGGCCGCTTCGGCTGACGCGCGCATCGCGACGCCGTGCTTTCCTTTGCGAGGGCGACTTGATAGAATATCGCCGGCGGCGCGCATGTTCACCCAGCCGCGCGAAAAGCGCACCGAGGACTACATGACCGGCCGCTTCGGCTGAAGGAGGAGAGCGACATGGCCGTGCATCTGCAGACCGAGATCGAAAAGCTGAAAAAACGCATCACCCTCTATGGGGGCATGATCGAAAAGAACCTGGGGGACGCCATCCGCTCCATCCAGGCCAAGGACGCCGACCTGGCGCGCCAGGTGCTGGGCGTCGATGACCAGGCCGACCAGTGGGAGGTCGACACCGAGGAGGAGTGCCTCAAGATCCTGGCGCTGCACCAGCCGGTGGCCGTCGACCTGCGCTTCATCATCGCCGTGCTCAAGATCAACAACGACCTGGAGCGCATCGGCGACGAGGCGGTCAACATCGCCGAGCGCTCGCTGCGCGTGTCGCCTCTGCCCCTGCCCGGCGAGCCCGTGGATTTCGCGCCCCTGTGCCGGCTGGTGCAGGAGGCGCTGCGCTCGTCGCTCGACGCATTGGTGCGCCTGGACGCGCCGCTGGCCCACAAGGTGCGCAACTCCGACGATGCCATCGACGAGATGGTCCATGACCTGTTCGTGCGCCTGAAGGAGGAGATCAAGAGGCATCCCGACCGGACCGACCAGCTGATCGAATACCTGCGCGTCAGCCGCCACCTGGAGCGCATCGCCGACCACGCCACCAACATCGCCGAGGACGTCATCTACATGATCGAGGGCAGCATCGTCCGCCACCGCCATGAGGCGATCTGAGGCGGCGGCGGGCGGGACGGCGGCGGGGGAGTGAGACGCGCATGAGCGACACGAAGGCCGCCTCCCCGGCGAAGGGCGTCGTCGCCGTCGTCGACGACGAGAACGACATCCGCGAGCTGATCTCCCTGCACCTGACGCGGGCCGGCTTCGCCGTGCGCGCCTTCCCGGCCGCGCGGCCGCTGCTGCAATATCTGGGCCGGCAGCTTCCCGACCTGCTGGTCCTGGACCTGATGCTGCCCGACGGCGACGGCCTGGAGATCTGCCAGGGGCTGAAGCGCGACGCGCGCACGAGCGCACTGCCCATCCTGATCCTGACGGCCAAGGGCGAGAAGGCCGACATCGTCCTGGGGCTGGAGTACGGCGGCGACGACTATCTGGTCAAGCCCTTTTCCCCGGCCGAGCTGGTGGCCCGGGTCAAGGCCCTCCTGCGCCGTGCCCGCGCCGCCGGCGCCGGCGCCGAGGGGCCGATCCGCGTCGGCGACGCGCTGGCCATCGACCCGGTGCGCCACGCCGCGCTGGTGAACGGCAAGCCGGCGCCGCTGACGGCCACCGAGTTCTCCATCCTGCTCCTGCTCAGCCGCAACCCCGGCTGGGTGTTCACCCGCGAGAAGATCCTCGACGCGCTATGGGGCGACGAGAAGGACGTCATCGACCGCACCGTCGACGTGCACATCCGCCACCTGCGCGAGAAGCTGGGGCCGGCGGGCGCGCTGATCAAGAACATCCGCGGCGTGGGCTATAAGGTCGAACCATGAAGCATAGGATTTTCTGGAAGTTCTTTGCCGGCTTCTTTCTGCTCAGCGTGCTGCTGAGCATGGCCTTCTACGCCCTGGTGGTAGGCCGCGCCCACTCCTTCTACCTGCGCGGCCAGCAGGAGGCGATGTCGCGGCTGGGCGGCATGGTCGGCGCCGAGCTGACCAGCGCCTGGCCATTCGCCGACGAGCGGGCGCTGGACGCCTTCATCAAGGAAAAGGAACGGCAGGCGGGGGTGCGCCTCACCGTCATCGACCCGCGCGGCCGCGTCCTGGCCGATTCGCAGAAGGACCCCGCCGCCATGCAGAACCATGCCGACCGCCCCGAGGTCGCCGCCGCCCTCTTGGGGCGATCGAGCTCCGAGACCCACTTCAGTTTCACCCTGCGCGAGCGCATGCTCTACCATGCCCTGCCGCTGAGGACCGGCGGCGCCACCGTTGCCGCCCTGCGCCTGAGCCTGTTCGCCCGCGACATCGACCTGATGTTCGCCTTCTGGCGCCAGCGGGTCTCCGTGTTGCTGCTGGCGCTGCTGGCCCTCTCCTTCCTCGTCTCGGTCGCCCTGTCGCGCAGCCTGACCCGGCCCATCCGCGACCTGGCGCGTGCGGCCCGCGACTTCGGCAGCGGCCAATGGCGCGGCCACGTGCCGGTGCGCCGGCGCGACGAGCTGGGGGAGCTGGCCGTCGAGTTCAACGCCATGGCCGACCGCCAGCTGGCCGCCTTGAGCGACCTGGAGCGCAGCCAGCACGAGTTGGAAGCCATTTTGGGATCGGCATCGGACGGCCTGCTCGTCATCGATGCCCAGGAGCGCATCGCGCGCGCCGGGCCGAGGTTCCGCCAGCTGGTCGGCGTGGCGGACCCGCTGGGCCGCCCCTACTGGGAACTGCTGCGCAGCGCCGAGTTCGCCGACCTGGTACGCCGCGCGGCGGCGGATGACGTCCGCAGCGAGGTGGAGATCAACGGCCGGACCTACCTGGCCGCGCTGTCGCCGCTCCCCGCCCCCGGCGGCACCGTGGTCACCTTCCATGACCTGTCCGCGTCCAAGCACCTGGAAAAGGAAAAGAGGGACTTCGTGGCCAACGTGTCGCACGAGCTGCGCACGCCGCTCACCGCCATCAAGGGCTATGCCGAGACTCTGGCCGAGGAAGCAAGCGGCGACGCCCGGAAATACCTGGACATCATCCTGCGCCACGCCGACCGCCTGATCGAGCTCACCCAGGACCTGCTGGCCCTGGCGGAGCTGGAGGAAAAGGGCATTTCCCTGCGACGCGAGGCTGTCGACTGGCAGGAGCTGCTGACCGGGGTCCGCGTGCTGTTCGAGAGAAAGTTCGCCGAGAAAAACCTGAGCCTGCAGGTGTCCCTGCCCGCTGACCTCGCCGCCTCGGGTTTCAAGGGGGACCGCTTCCGCCTGGAGCAGATGCTGATCAACCTGCTGGACAACGCCCTGCGCTACACGGAGAAGGGCGGCGCCTTCGTTCGCCTGCGCCGGGACGAAAGCGGCCTGGTCATCACGGTCGGCGACAGCGGCATCGGTATCCCCGCCGGGGACCTGCCGCGGATCTTCGAGAGGTTCTTCGTCGTGGACAAGGCCCGCTCGCGCCAGAGCGGCGGCACCGGCCTGGGGCTTTCCATCGTCAAGCACATCGTGCGGCTGCACGGCGGCCGCATCGACGTGCGGAGCGCGCCGGGGGAGGGCACGGAGTTCATCGTCACCCTGCCGCTGGCCCCCGCGGGCTGAAGGCCCCCGCCGCCGGCAAAAAAAATCCCCGCAAAAAAAATTTCTCTTGACAGTGGTGAAAACTGGATTATAATCGGAATCGAAGTGGAGGCACACAAATTGAAAAAAGCCATTCACGCGGTTGCGTTGAAGGAAGCTGAAAATCCCGGTGAGGAGGCCGAGCCTCCAAGCAGTGCGCTGCTGGAGGACAGCAGCGCTCCCGCCCCGTCGCTGCTGTTCCCCGAGCTGATCCAATTCCCCAATCCCAAGCCCGACAAGACCTTTCTGAAGATCGGCGCCCGCTCCCTGCAGTTCCAGAGGAAGTTCTTCCCGCTGGCGACCACCGCCGACTGGAACAGCTGGGAATGGCAGCTGCGCAACAGCATCACCAGCCTGCACGCCCTGCAGAAGGTCCTGCAGCTCTCCGACGAGGAGACGCGGGCCATGGCCGTCGAGAGCGGCAACCTGCCGCTGCGCGTCACCCCGTACTACGCCAGCCTGCTCGACGCCGCCGACCCGGCGCAGCCCCTGCGGCGCGGCGTGGTGCCGGTGAGCGCCGAGCAGCTGATCTCCTGCGGCGAGGCCGCCGACCCGCTGGGCGAGGACACGCACAGCCGCGTGCCGGGTCTGGTGCACCGCTACCCCGACCGCGTGCTGTTCCTGGTCACCGGCTTCTGCTCCACCTACTGCCGCTACTGCACGCGCTCGCGCCTGGTGGGCGACCAGAACAAGCGCCACCTCAACCGCGAGCAGTGGGACCGCGCCCTCTCCTACATCGAGCTGAACCCCGAGGTGCGCGACGTGCTGCTGTCCGGCGGCGACCCGCTCACCCTGCCCGACGCCAGCCTGGAATACCTGCTGTCGCGCCTCAGCCGCATCCCGCACGTCGAGTTCGTGCGCATCGGCACCAAGGTGCCGGTGGTGCTGCCGCAGCGCGTCACCCCGGCCCTGGTCAGCCTGCTGAAGCGCTTCCGGCCGCTGTGGATGAGCCTGCACTTCACCCACCCCGACGAGATCACGCCGGAGACGGCGCAGGCCTGCGAGCGCCTGGCCGACGCCGGCATCCCCCTGGGCAGCCAGACCGTGCTGCTCAAGGGCATCAACGACTCGGTGCCGGTGATGAAGAAGCTGATGCACGAGCTGCTCAAGATACGCGTCCGCCCCTATTACCTATACCAGTGCGACCCTATCCTCGGCTCCTCGCACTTCCGCACCAGCGTGGAGAAGGGGCTGGAGATCATCGAGGGGCTGCGCGGGCACACCAGCGGCTACGCCGTGCCCCACTACGTCGTCGACGCCCCCGGCGGCGGCGGCAAGATCCCGCTGCTGCCCGACTACTACCAGGGGCGGGAGGACGGCGACGTGCTGCTGCGCAACTACCAGAACAAGGTCTACCGCTACCCCGAGCCCGAGTGCGGCCCCGTCGTCCCGGGCGCAGGCTCGTAGCCCGGCCGGCGAACCCAAGCGGCTTGCATCCCGGACCGTCCCGGCATACAATCTCCCTGGCCGCCAAGCGGAGTGCACGAACATGATCATCGGCATGACCTACGACCTGAGGCAGGACTATCTCGACGCCGGCTACGGCCGCGAGGAGACGGCGGAGTTCGACCGCCCCGATACCGTCGAGGGCATCGAGGCGGCGCTGCGCGCGCTGGGGCACGAGACCCGGCGCATCGGCAACGTCAAGGCCCTGGTGGCGCGGCTGGCCGCCGGCGAGCGCTGGGACATGGTCTTCAACATCTGCGAGGGCATGTTCGGCCTGGGCCGCGAGGCGCAGGTGCCGGCCCTGCTCGACGCCTACCAGATCCCCTATACCTTCTCCGGGCCGCTCATCCTGGCCCTGGCCCTGGACAAGGCCCTGACCAAGACGGTGGTGCGCTCCTTCGGGGTGCCCACGCCCGACTTCGCCGTCGTCTCCGCGCCCGAGGACGCCGGGCGCGTCGACCTGCCCTTTCCCCTGTTCGCCAAGCCCCTGGCCGAGGGGACGGGCAAGGGCATCGACGCCCGCTCGAAGGTCGATTCCCGCGCCGAGCTCATCGCGGTGTGCGCCGCGCTGCTGGAGCGCTTCCGCCAGCCGGTGCTGGTGGAGGCATACCTCCCGGGGCGCGAGTTCACCGTGGGCATCACCGGCAGCGGCGCCGCCGCCGAGGTGGTGGGCACCATGGAGGTGCTGCTGAACGACGAGGCCGAGGCCAACGCCTACTCCTACGTCAACAAGGAGCAGTACGAGGAGCGGGTGGACTACGCCCTGGCCGCCGGGCCGGAGGCCGCCGCCTGCGCCGACGTCGCCCTGCGCGCCTGGCGCGGGCTGGGCTGCCTGGACGGCGGCCGCGTCGACGTCAAGATGGACGGCCGCGGCACGGTGAACTTCATCGAGGTCAACCCGCTGGCCGGCCTCAACCCCACCCATTCCGACCTGCCCATCATCTGCCGGCTGCGCGGCATCCCCTACGACGAGCTGATCGCGCGCATCATGGCCTCGGCGCTCAGGAGGCGGCCCCGGTGAGCGGCGCCAGCGCGGTCATCCTGCACAACCAGGTCGGGCCCGGCTCGCCCAAGGACGAGCTGGACGTGCTGGTGCAGGTGGAGGCGGTGCAGCGCGCCCTCGTTGAGCTGGGCTATCGCGTGCGCGTCGTCCCCTTCTCGCTCGACGTGGAGCGGGCGCTGCGCGCCCTGCGCCGCGCCAGGCCGCTGTTCGTCTTCAACCTGGTGGAATCGGTCGCCGGCGACGGCCGGCTGGTGCACCTGGCGCCGGCGCTGCTCGACCACCTGGGGCTGCGCTACACCGGCAGCGGCCAGGAGGCCGTGTTCGTCACCTCCAACAAGCTGCTGAGCAAGAGGCTGTTCCAGCAGGCGGGCGTGGCGACGCCGCCCTGGCTGGAGGCCGGCAGCGCGCCGGCAGGGGAGTTCGTCGCCGGCACCTACATCCTCAAGTCGGCCTGGGAGCACGCCTCCAACTGGTTCGCCGAGGATTCCATCGTCCGCGCCGCCGACGCCAACGAGCTGGCCGCGGCGCTGGAGGGCAAGAACCGCGGCGGCGGCGGCTTCTTCGCCGAGCTCTACGTCGAGGGGCGCGAGTTCAACCAGGCGCTGCTGGCCGGCGAGCTGCTGCCGCCGGCGGAGATGCGCTTCGTCGACTACCCCGAGGGCAAGCTGCGCATCGTCGACTTCCGCGCCAAGTGGGAGGAGGACTCGTTCGAGTACGCCCATACCCAGCGCGGCTTCGACTTCGCCGCCGCCGACCGGCCGCTGGTCGAGGAGCTGGGCGCGGTCGCGCGCCGCTGCTGGGAGCGCTTCGGCCTGGGCGGCTACGCCCGCGTCGACTTCCGCGTCGACGTTCACGGGCGCCCCTGGGCGCTGGAGATCAACAGCAACCCCTGCCTCTCGCCCGACAGCGGCTTCTTCGCCGCCGCCGAGCGCGCCGGCCTCACCTACACGCGCATGGTGGAGCGCATCGTCGCCGGCTGCCTGGCGCGGCCCGGCGGCGCCAGGAGGAGCCCATGAACCGGCAGGAAGCGCTGGCGTTCCGCGAGGAGGTGCGCCCAGGCGACGCCGCCCGCGTCGGCGAGATCGTCTCCTCGACGGGCTTCTTCCACGGCCACGAGGTGGGCGTGGCCGTGGAGCTGGTGCAGGAGCGGCTGCGCGCCGGCACGGCCAGCGGCTATCTCTTCCTCTTCGCCGAGCGGGACGGCCTCGCCGTGGGCTACAGCTGTTACGGCGAAATCGCCTGCACATGCGGCAGCTACGACCTGTACTGGATCGCCGTGCACCAGGACTGCCGCGGCCAGGGCATCGGCGGCCGGCTGCTGCGGGCCACCGAGGAGCGCATCGCCGCCGCCGGCGGCCGCGCCGTCTGGGTGGAGACGTCGGGGCGGCCGCAGTACGCGCCGACGCGCGAGTTCTACCTGCGCAGCGGCTACGCCCAGGAGGCGGTCATGAGGGACTTCTACGACGCCGGCGACGACAAGGTGCTGTACGTCAAGCGGCTGAGGTGACCATGGCGGAGCGGATGAAGAAGAGGTCGGCCAAGGCGGGACTGCCGCCGGGGACGCTGATGCACGTCGGCACGCGCCGGGTGGGCGAGACGCTCGTGCGCATCATGGACTACGACGAGGGCGGCGTGCGCGAGAAGGCCAAGGCGAAGCTGGACGACTGCGTCCCCTTCCGCGACACCGAGTCGGTGACCTGGATCGACATCGAGGGCCTGCAGGACATCCCCCTGCTGGAGGGGCTCGGCCAGTGCTACGGCCTGCACCCGCTGATCCTGGAGGACATCCTCAACACCGACCAGCGGCCCAAGACCGACGACATGGAGGGCTACATCTACGTCGTGCTCAAGATGCTCGACTTCGACCCGCAGACCCTCGAGGTCGTCTCCGAGCAGGTCAGCCTCATCTTCGGCCGCCGCTACGTCATCTCGCTGCAGGAGGGGCGCGAGGGCGACCTGTTCGAGCCCCTGCGCGAGCGCATCCGCAGCGGCAAGGGGCGCCTGCGCCGCCTGGGGCCCGATTACCTGGCCTACTCGCTGCTCGACACCATCATCGACCATTACTTCGCCATCATGGAGAAGTTCGCCGAGCGCATCGAGGCGCTGGAGGAGGAGCTGGTCCGCGATCCTGGGCCCGAGACGCTGCACCAGATCCACCGCCTGAAGCGGGAGATGATCTTCCTGCGCAAGGCGGCCTGGCCGCTGCGCGAGGTGATCAACACCCTGGAGAAGAGCGAGTCGGAGCTGATCCGCCCGGCGACCAAGCTCTTCCTGCGCGACCTGTACGACCACGCCATCCACATCGTCGACAGCATCGAGACCTACCGCGAGATGCTCTCGGGCATGCTCGACATCTACCTCTCCTCGGTGAGCAACCGCATGAACCAGGTGATGAAGGTGCTCACCATCATCGCCACCATATTCATGCCGCTGACGTTCCTGGCCGGCGTCTACGGCATGAACTTCCGGCACATGCCCGAGATCCCCTGGCGCTGGAGCTACCCGCTGTTCTGGCTGATCATCGCCGCCGCCGCCGCGGCCATGGTCCATTACTTCAGGAAGAAGAACTGGCTATAGCGCCTTCTCCACTCCGTTATGCGTGAGCGAGCGAGCCGATCGATCGTTATGCGTTATGCGAATTCGCACGAGATCGGCTTCTTGCTTTTTCGCATAACGCCTAACGCATAACGCCAAACGAAAGGCCCTGCCTTGCCGCCTCGGGCTCAGCCAAACGACAAAGGTATTCCATGCGCTTGACAGGCAACCGGGAATCTGATATGAATCAGTCAATGTCTCGTGAACGGATTGTCCTGCCGCTCGCTTCTGCCTGGCTCCGCGCCTGGTGGTGGGCGGCCCCGTCCGCCTGAAAATCCAACCATCCACCCATTTTTTTCTTTCCCCCAAAAACCATTTTCAAGGAGAAAAACATGGAGCGATTTTCAGAACGGAAAAACGAACTTTTGCCGACCCACTTCTACAATATCAAGGCCGACCTGGCGGAGCAGCCCAAGCCGCCGCTGCACCCGGGGACGGGTGAGCCCCTCGATCCCGCGGCGCTGGAGGCGATATTCCCCAAGGGCTTCATCGCCCAGGAGACCAGCCGCGAGCGCTTCCTGCCGATCCCGGCCGCGGTGCTCGCCGCCTATGCCCAATACCGTCCCACGCCGCTGGTCTACGCCGGCGAGCTGAGGAAGGCGCTGGGCACGCCGGCCCATATTTTTTACAAATACGAGGGAGTCAGCCCCATGGGCAGCCACAAGCTCAACACGGCGCTGATGCAGGCCTATCTTGCCTCCCAGGAGGGGGTGCGCGAGCTCGTCACCGAGACTGGCGCCGGCCAATGGGGCTCGGCCCTGGCCTACGCCGGCGAGCGCTTCGGCGTAGGGGTGCGCGTCTTCATGGTGCGGGCCAGCTTCCGCCAGAAGCCGGGACGGCGCATCCTGATGACCCTCTCGGGAGGCCGGGTGGAGGAGAGCCCCGGGCCCAACACCGAGGCCGGCCTGGCCTATTACCGCCGGGACCCCGACCATCCCGGCAGCCTGGGCATCGCCATCGCCGAGGCGGTGGAGACGGTCATGAAGAACCCCGCCAGCAAATACGCGCTCGGCTCGGTGCTGGACGCCGTGCTGCTGCACCAGTCGGTCATCGGCCTGGAGGCGGAAAAGCAGCTGGCCGGCCAGGGGCTCGAGCCCGACACGGTCATCGGCTGCGTGGGCGGCGGCTCCAACTTCGCGGGGCTCGGCTTTCCCTTCCTGCGCCGGAGGCTGCGGGAGAAGAAAATGACGAACTTCATCGCCGTGGAGCCCGAGGCGTGCCCGTCGCTCACCGGCGGCGACCTGCGCTACGACCACGGCGACAGCGCCGGGCTGACGCCGCTGCTCTACATGCACACCCTGGGCAAGGAATTCATCCCGCCGCCGATCCACGCCGGCGGCCTGCGCTACCACGGCATGGCGCCGCTGGTCAGCCACCTGGCCAGCCGGGGCCTGGTGCGCGCCGTCGCCTACGGCCAGGACAAGGTCTTCGCCGCGGCGCGGACCTTCTTCGCCAGCGAGGGGATCCTGCCGGCGCCGGAATCGGCGCACGCCGTCGCCGCCGTGATCGACGAGGCGCGCCGGGCCAGGGAGGAGAACCGGGAGCAGGTCATCCTCTTCAACCTGTCCGGCCACGGCTTCCTGGACTTGGCGGCGTATGAAAAGTAAGAAGTAGCTAGAGACGACAGACGTTAGACGTTGGTAGTTGGCAAGAGAAAAGCCCTGGGAGTTCAGCTCGCTGAATGCTTTGCTATCGTCTAGCGTCTAGCGTCTAACGTCTTAGAAGAAGACGACAGACGTTAGACGTTAGTAGTTAGCAAGAGAAAAACTCTGGAACATGAGATCGCTGAGTGCTTTGCTAACGTCTAACTACTAACGTCTAACGTCTTTTTTTATTATGATACAATGGGAACCAATGGCCTCAGCGGAATTCGATGTCATCCTGGTCCTGCCGTATCCGTTCGCCGACCACCCCTCCTTTCCCGAGGGGATCCTGAAGCGGTCGCTGGAGGCGGCCGGGTTCAGCGTCGGCGTGATCGAGACCCCTTTCTGGCAGGAAACGGCCGATTTCACCGCACTGGGCCGTCCCCGCCTCTGCTTCGCCGTCGTGTCCGGGCCGATCGACTCGGTGGTGCTCAACTACACCGCCGGACGCCGGCGGCGGCGCGAGGACCTCTACCAGATGGACGGCCTGGGGTTCTTCCCCGGCCGGCCGGCGGGCATCAAGTTCAAGGTCCGCCCCGACCGCACCCTGACCGTGTTCTGCAACCGGCTGCGGGCGGCCTTCCGCGACGTGCCGCTGGTCATCGGCGGCGTGGAGGCCTCGCTGCGCGGCTTCGCCCATTACGATTTCCAGGAGGCGAAGGTGCGGCGCTCGGTCCTGCTCGACTCGCGCGCCGACATCCTGGTCCACGGCAGCGGCGAGAAGCAGGCCGTGGCCATCGCCCGGCTGCTGCGGCTGGGGACGCCGGCAACGGAGATCGACATCCCCGGCACGGCGAGGCTGTGGCCGGCGCTGCCGCCGGGCAAGGACGTCGTCGAGCTGCCCTCCTGCGAGGAGGTGCAGGCCGACGCGGCGCTGCTGCTGCGGGCGCAGCTGCGGCTCCAGGAAGCCGCCGCCGCCGGCCGGGCCGTCGCCCAGCGCCACGCCAACCGCTGGGTCCTGCAGAACCCGGCCGAGCGCTATTCACGCGCCGACCTCGACCTCGCCTACGGGCTGCCCTACGAGCGCCGCCACCCGGGCCGCGACGGCTATTCGCCGGCCCTGCGCATGAACCTGTTCTCCATCACCGCCCTGCGCGGCTGCGCCGGCGGCTGCTCGTTCTGCTCGATCACCCAGTGCGAGGGCAGGCGGGTGGTGTCGCGCTCGAGCGAGTCCGTCCTGGCCGAGATCCGCTCGCTGGCGCGGCACCGCGAATGGCGCGGCGTCGTTTCCGACATCGGCGGCCCCACGGCCGAGATGTACGGCGCCGACTGCGAGGTCCCCGCCTGCCGCCGCCCCTCGTGCCTGCTGCCGAGAACCTGCCCGCATTTTCAGGCCGGCGGCCCCTACCTCGACCTGCTGCGCAGGGCCCGCTCCCTGCCGGGGGTGCGGAAGGTCCTGCTGGGCTCGGGCGTACGCCACGACCTGCTGCTGGCCGCTCCCGAGCTGCTGGAGGAGATCCTGCGCGAGCATGCCGGCGGCTTCCTGCGCGTGGCCCCCGAGCACACCGAGGACGAGGTCCTCGACCTGATGGGCAAGCCGCGCTTCGCCGTCTTCGCCGAGTTCGTCGAGCTGTTCCGCCGCCTGAGCCGCGGGCTGCGCCGCCCGGTGGAGCTGGCGCCCTACCTGATCGTCGGCCACCCCGGCGAGACCGCGGCCATGGTGCCGGCGATGCGCGGGAAGCTGCGCGCCCTGGGGCTGAGGACCTGCGACGCGCAGATCTTCACGCCTTCCCCCGGGACCCTCTCCACGGCCATGTACCACTCGGGGCTGTCGCCGGCGGGGAAGCCGCTGCCCGTCGAGAAGGACGTGCGCGCCCTGCAGCGGCGCAAGGCGATGCTGAGCGGCTCCTGAGCCCAGGCCGGCCATGCTCCCGCCGAGGCGGTTGAGATATCCGGTCGCAACTTCTATTTTCCCTTTGAACGGCCTTGCCCGAGGAGGGAACATGACCAAGCGTTTCGCCCCGGCAGCCCTGCTGCTGCTCCTGGCCGCCTGCCTGGCGGCGCAGACGGTCACCGTGACCTCGCCCAACGGCGGCGAGTCATGGGCGCTGGGAACCCAGCATGCCGTCACCTGGGGCTTCCAGAACGCCGGCGCGACGAAAGTGAGCCTGATCCTGCGCAACGGCGGCGGGGTGGTGGGCACGATCCAGAGCAACGTCAGCCTGGCGGCGGGGAGCTGGGTATGGACGAGCGTGGGCCGGCTCGAGGACGGCACGGTGGTGGCGCCGCGAAGCGATTACATCGTGCGCATCCGCGACGCGGGGAACACCTTCGGCGACAACAGCGACGGCCGCTTTTCCATCTCCGCGCCGCTGCCGCCAAGCATCACCGTGCTCAGCCCCAACTATGGCAACGAGGAGATGCATGTCGGCGGCCAGCGCTGGCCGATCGAATGGTCGGCGGTGAACATCGGGCAGAACCTGCGCATCGTACTGGTCACCCCCGACAACGCCGATGTCGGCGTGCTCGCCGAAAATGTAGCGGCCAACAGCTCGCCCTGGAGCTGGCTCATCGGCCAGACCCAGGCCGGCCCGGCGCCGGCCGGAGGAAGCTACAAGGTGCGCGTCGCCTCCATGGACGGCAGCGTCCAGGACGTCAGCGACGCGCCCTTCCTGCTCCGCGAGGGCCCCAAGCCGGCCGTCATCCATGCTCCCATTCACGACCGCGTGCCGCCCATATTCCCGAGGCCCAAACTGGCGGTCACCGCCATCGGCCTGGTGCGCAACGCCAGCGGCTACGGCATCGTCTTCGGCTACAAGAACGCGGGCGACGGCGCGCTGCCCCGGCGCAGCGAGCTGGCGGTCAAGCCCGACTACCGCGTGCTCATCGACGATCGCGAGGTGGACAAGGGCGACCTGTTCATCCCGCAGACCCCGCCCGCCGGCCCCGGCTGGGAGATGCCGGCCTTCTCGGGAGGGACCATCGCTTTTCCCGTCAGCGAGCCGCACCCCTGGAACATCGGCGACCGGATCACCATCCTTTTGAACGAGCGCAATGCCCTGAACATGGGGACCGCCTCCAAGACCTCCGCGCTGCGGCTGATCGCGCTGACGGCCGGCTATGACCTCGCCTACGCCGGCCCGGCCGTTGTCGACTGGAACGCCAACAAGGCCCGGGTCACGATCACCAAGGTCGGGTCGACGCCGCAAAATTCCAGGAAGATCGTCCTGAGCCACGGCATCCGCTACTATCATACGAACACCATGGGCGGCGGCGGGGCCAATGAAGCGGTGGTGTACGTCCCGAGCGGCCCGTACCGCGAAACCCGCTCCCGGGAGTTCCCGATCACCGGCCCGTTCCCGCTGTAGGTGGACATTCCCCTCGATCCCTCTTCGCCGTATTACGAACTGGAATTCCACATCCGCACCGACGGCCGCGACCAGTTCGACGAGCGCAACGACGACCTGCCGCCGACCCGCTTCGACCGTCCCGGCAACCCGCCGGGGCCGCGCATCCAGTCGGTCTCGTTCTCCCCGTACACCGACGCCAAGGGCGAGGCGAAGCTGAAGACCGTCATCGCGCTGCGCAACGGATCGGGCCAGACCTGGAGCGGGCTGCGCCTGGTCATGAAGCGCAACGGCTCCGGCGTCGGCGAATGGAAGGGGTTCGGCCTGGGGGCGGGGGCAGGATCGCAGGTCAACCATTATGGCCCGCCCGCCGGCTACCACAATGTCTTCAACTTTTACCTGTACGATGCCGGGAACAATCTCATCGACTCCCGGCAGGAGATCTACTACTGACCGCCGGCCGGAAGCGCCTCCGCCCTGTGAGGCGGAGCGGCTGATCCGCTGACCGGGCCCGGCCGGCGGCCGCAGCGCGTGCCGGGTCTTCCTGAAGATCCCGAATGGATCAGGCGGGAGGCAGCCGGGGACCGGCTTTCTGATGCATCGTGAAGCGCCGCAGCCCATGATGAGATTTTTCTTGGAAAAAGAATATTTATTACGCGATGGAAATCGGGCTTCAGGGGGGAACATGAAAACAAGATGGGGCCTTATGGCGATCGTCTTGGCGCTCGTGGCGCCGCTGGCGGCGCAGACCGTGACCGTGACCTCGCCCAACGGCGGCGAGGAATGGACCCTGGGCAGCTCG
>DAHVOV010000391.1 GCA_027318645.1 Candidatus Aminicenantota bacterium | reverse complement strand
AAGCAGCCGCCTCTCCTTGGGGCTCAGGGCGGCCTCGGCCCGCGCGCCGGCCGGCGCGGCCAGGCCGAACTCCTCGAGAATGTCGCAGGCGGCGGTGATCGGCTTAGCGCCCTGCTGCTGCCCTTCGTCCCCTGCTCGGCGCGCAACGCCGTCATCTTCGCCGTGTGCGCCGCCCTGGCCGGGCCGCTGTGGGCGCTGGCCATCTACGCCTTCACCCTGCTGGTCATCGCCGTCGTCGGCCGGGCCGTCTCGCTTTTCCTGGCCCGTCCCAGCGGCCTGGTCATGGAGATCCCCGACCTGAAGCTCCCCTCCGCGGGCCGCGCCGCGGCCGCCGGCCTGCGGCAGATCCGCGAGTTCGCCCGCGCCGTCGTGCCGCTGCTGCTGCTGGGCAGCGCCGCCATGTCCTGGCTGGGGCGCCTCGACGCCGGCGCCGCCATCGACCGGGCGCTCGCCCCCGTGGTCCACGGCGTGCTGGGGCTGCCGGCGGCGCTGGGAACGCCGTTGGCCTTCGGCTTCTTCCGCAAGGAGCTGATCGTCATCATGGCCCAGCAGGCGCTGGGCGCCGCCTCCCTGCCGCTGCTGCCGCTGACCGCCTCCCAGGCGGTAGTCTTCCTGGTCTTCGTCACCCTGTACTTCCCCTGCCTCAGCACCTTCGTGGTCCTGGGCCGGGAATTCGGCTGGCGCACCGCCGTCGCCTCGGCGCTGCTGAGCTTCGCCGTGGCCACGGCGTCGGCCTGGCTGTTCAAGGCGGCGCTGGCCCTCCTCTGAGCGCCGGCGGCGAAAAAGAAAAAGTTCTCCTTCCGGGTTGACTTCATGCCGCGCCGTCCGGTACAATGGGGCGGATGTGGCTCACCACCCTGCTGTTCTACGTCAGCTGCTTCTTCATCAGCTTTTTCCTCTGCATCCCCATCGGCCCGGTCAACCTGCAGGTCTTCCAGCGGGCGGTCAAGAAGGAATACGCGCAGGCGGTCAGCCTGGCCCTGGGCGCCGCCATCGGCGACTCGCTGTGGGCCCTGGCCGCATTCTTCGGCATCACCCCCTTCCTGAAGAACGGCTATAACCTGAGCATCGAGGGGGTGTTCCTCCTGGGCACCTCCGTGATCACCTTCGTGCTGGGGCTGCTGGCGCTCAAGGACGCCCGCTTCCTCGAGCGCATCGAGGAGATGGAAAAGAAGGAGGAGGCCATCGCCGCCCGCATCCAGCGCAAGCGCTGGGCGTTCTTCCAGGGGCTGCTCATGGTGCTGGTCAATCCCCTGGGCATCGCCTCCTGGATGATCGCCCTCTCCTTCCTGAAGAAGCTGCACATCTACATCCCCCTGACCCTGGACCACGAGCTCGGCTTCATGGTGACGGTCGTGCTCGGCGCCTTCTCCTACTTCACCCTGATCATTTTCATCACCCACCGCGTGAAGTCGCTCTGCCTGCCGCACAACACGCGGCGCATCATCCGCATCCTGGGCTACGTGCTGATCGCCTTCAGCCTCTATTTTCTGTACTTTGCCGTCAAGGCCCTCTTTTTCGCCCGCCCGTTCTAGCGTGGCCGCCCGCCCTCCCGCCTGACCCATGCCCCAAGCCGTCGTGGACGCCCTGGTCCTGGCCGCCGCCCCGCTGAACGAGCAGGACAAGCTGGTCACGCTGCTGACCGCGGAGCAGGGGCTGCTCAAGGCCGTGGCGCCGGGCGCGGCGAAGATGAAGAACCGCTTCGTCGCGCTGCTGGAGCCCTTCACCGACGGCGAGTTCCACTACTACTGGCGCGAGGACCGCGAGCTGGCCACGCTGAGCAAGGGCGAGATCCGCCGCTCGTTCTTCCCGGTGGTGTCGGCCGCCGGCAACATCTTCTACTTCTATTTCCTGGGCGAGGCCACGCTGCGGCTGATGCAGCCCGGCCACCGCGACACCCGCGTCTACCGGCTGCTACTGGCGGTGCTGGCCGCGCGCGAGCACGGCCTGGCCATGGACTGGCTGCTGGCCTATTACCTGGTCTGGCTGCTGCGCGGCGAGGGCGTGCTCTTCAACCCGCGGCGCTGCTCCGGCTGCGGCGCCCGGCCGCTGGAGCGGGCCTGGCTGCGCAGCGACTTCCGCGGCCTGCTCTGCCCCGCCTGCCGCCGCGACGAGCGCCTGGAGCTCGGGGGCGGCGAGCTGGAGTTCATCGCCTGGACGGCGGTCCATGCCCCGGACCAGGTCGGGGAATGGCCGGGGCGCTTCGCGCCGGCGGCGCTGGTGCGCGCGCTGGCGGCGATGGTCGAGCACCACGCGGAGGTCACGCTGCAGTCGCGGCGCTATCTGCCCGAATTCCGCTGAAAAAAAAAGGGAGGAATCGCTTCCTCCCTGAAAAAGATCCTCTGGGTCCCGGCTGGGTTACAGGGGGAACGTGACGCCCAGGAGCCCGCCCACTCCCGACCAATCGCCGATGATGCCGACGTTCAGGCGCAGGCTGATGGCCATCTTTTTGGTCAGCCAGTAGCGGCCGGCGACGAAAGGCGAGATGTAAATGCCCGAAGAGCCGCTGATCCCGCCGCCGGCGTTGTAGATGGCGAAGCCCACCCCCACGCCGCCGAACAGGTCGAGCTTCTCCACCGCGAGCTTGGTGAAATGATAGGCGGCGTCCACCGAGGGCAGGATGACGCTGGCGCCGCTCCAGAACCAGGCCATGACCGTGCCGCCGACGCCGATGTTCTCGGTGACGGCGTACTCGAAGTTGGCTCCGAAGGGGATGGCCCACGAGTTGAGGCCGATCTGCGGCGTCAGGAACGAGTCGCCCTTGTGGAAGTACACGAACGGCGCCTTCTTGACGATCTTCTTGGGCGCGGCCGACAGAGCCAGGGACGAGCAGACGACCACGATCAGCAATGCCACGAGGATTTTATTGATTTTCATGTTTCCTCCTGCGGCGCATTCTGGCACAGGAAAATGGCGTTGTCAACAGCGAGCGGCGAAGCGCCATGCTCAGTAACTAGTGACGCGTGACGAGCGACGAGCATCAGCAACAACGGACTCCTCCCCGATTTTCAGTTCGCTGTTTTCTGGCTTTCAACGTGGCACTTGGAACGTGGTACGTGGAACCTCAATGCTCTGGAAGGGCAAAGTTCCTATGTGCCGTACGCCGAGATCTTCGTATTGTTGCTGCCGTATGCCGGGCTCAGTCTCTCGTCATTCGCCGCCCATGGCCGCGGCCAGGGGGCGCAGCGCCGGCAGGCTCTCGAAGACGATGCGCACCGACGAGGTGACGGGGACGGCCAGGAACATGCCGGCCGCGCCCCACATCCAGCCCCAGAAGACGAGCGCCAGCAGGATGACGATGGGCGACAGGTTCAGGCGGTGGCCCATGACCTGGGGCTCGAGCACGTTGCCCATCAGGAACTGCATGGCCATCAGCCCCAGGGTGAGCAGCACGAAGCGCGGCGAGAAGCCGAACTTGAGGAAGGCGGCCAGCGCCGGGAACAGGGTGCTGAGCAGCGAGCCGAAGGTGGGGATGTAGTTGAGGAAGAAGACCAGCAGGGCGGTGAACACGACGAAGTCGGCCCCGCCGGCGAGCAGGATCAGCGCCGCCAGGGCGGCGGTGGCCGCGCTCATCAGCGTCTTGATCAGCAGGTAATGGCGGACGCGGGCGTCGACCTCGTTCATGACCGCGCGCAGCCCGCCGGCCTGCGCCGGCGTGAGGCTGCGCGCCACGCGCTCGGCCATGGGCGTCCTCTCGGCCAGCAGGAACATCAGCAGCAGCAGCACCAGCAGCAGGTTGCCGAGGAAGCCGGCGAAGCTGCCGATGGACCCCGTCACCAGCGCCGTGACGCGGCCGGGGTCGAGGAGCGACTCCCAGTCGATGTGGGCGAGGTACTGGCGCAGGTCGACGAAGGGCAGGTGGACGCGGGCCAGCCCCCCTTCCACCAGGGCGACGGCCCGGGCGCTGTAGGCGGGAAAGAGGTCGACGAAGGTGGCGGCGCCGGCGAACAGCATCATGCCGCAGATGCTGAGGCCGCAGAAGATGGCGGCCAGCACGCCCGCCAGCGCCAGCGCCTTGGGGACGCGCCAGGCCAGCAGCCGGCGCACCGCGCCGCCGAACAGGAAATAGAGGAACACGGCGAAGCAGAAGGGGATGAAAATGGCGCGCAGCTCGCGCAGGACGACGACGGCGGCGACGGCGGCGAGGAAGCCCAGCGCCGCCTTCAGCGGCCAGAGGCCGCGCCCGTCCTCAGTTGAAGTTTTCAATCTGGTCGTCGACCTGGATCGTCTCGCTCTTCTTGAAGAACAGATAGTCGGTCACCATGCGGTAGCTGAAGCGGTAGCGGAAGCTGGTGGGCCCCAGTTCGCCGCTCAGGTCGAGGAGCTCGACTTCCTTCTTGGCCAGCACGTCCTCGATGGCCTTGAGCAGCTCCGCCTCCGTGCGCATGCCGCCGCGGATGGTCCCCAGGGTGTCGAATACCTCCTTCTTGATCTGCTTCTTGTCCCAGCCGCTGCCGATGTACTTGAACGCCCAGAAGCCGGCCACGACCAGAACGGCCAGCATGATCAGGCTCATGAACGTCATCTTCCCCTGCTGACTCCTCATCGTCCTCCTCCTTGGCCCCCGGCGCCGGGCGCCGGCTCAGCCGAGAACCTTCTTCACCGTCCGGCCGATCTCGGCCGGGTTCTCCACCACGTGCACGCCGTGCTCGCGCAGCGCCGCCATCTTGTCGGCGGCCGTGCCGCGGCCGCCGGCGATGATGGCGCCGGCATGGCCCATGCGCCGGCCGGGCGGGGCGGTCTGGCCGGCGATGAACGAGACCACCGGCTTGGCGAAGCCCCGGCCGATGAACTCCGCCGCCTGCTCCTCCATCGCGCCGCCGATCTCGCCGATCATCACCACCGCCTCCGTTTCGCCGTCGGCGGCGAACAGCTCCAGGGCCTCGACGAAGGAGGTGCCGATGATCGGGTCGCCGCCGATGCCGATGCCGGTCGACTGCCCGAGCCCCTGGTCGCTGATCTGCTGCACCGCCACGTAGGTCAGCGTCCCCGAGCGCGAGACGATGCCGACGCTCCCCGGGCGGTGGATGCGCGAGGGCATGATCCCCACCTTGCACTTCCCCGGCGAGATGATGCCCGGGCAGTTCGGCCCCACCAGGCGCGAGCGCGTCGTGCGCAGGAAGGCCTTCACCCTGACCATGTCCAGGGCCGGGATGCCCTCGCTGATGCAGACGATCAGCGGCACCTCCGCCAGCGCCGCCTCCACGATGGCGTCGGCGGCAGCGGCCGCCGGCACGAAGATGACCGACACGTCGGCGCCGGTCTCGCGCACCGCCTCGGCCACGGTGTTGAACACCGGCCGCTCCAGGTGGATCTGGCCGCCCTTGCTCGGGGTGACGCCGCCCACGACCTGGCTGCCGTATTCGATCATCTGCTGGGCGTGGAACGTCCCCTCGCGGCCGGTGAAGCCCTGGACGACCACCCGCGAATTCCTGTCGACGAGGATGGACATGGTCAGGCCCCCTTGGCCAGAGCCACCACGCGGCTCACGGCGTCGGCCAGCACGTTCTCGGTGACGAAGTTCAGCCCCGACTCGCGCAGGATGCGCAAGCCCTCCTCCTGGTTGGTGCCCACCAGGCGGATGACGATGGGCACCTGGATGTCCAGCCCGCGGGCGGCGTAGACGATGCCGTTGGCCACCAGGTCGGTGCGCACGATGCCGCCGAAGATGTTGACGAACACCGCGCGCACGTTGGCGTCGGCCAGCAGGATCTTGAAGGCCTCCTTCACCCGCTCCGCCGACGTGGCGCCGCCGACGTCCAGGAAGTTCGCCGGCGCGCCGCCGTAGAACTGGATGATGTCCATGGTGGCCATGGCCAGGCCGGCGCCGTTGACCATGCAGCCGATGTTGCCGTCCAGGCGGATGTAGTTCAGGTCGTACTTCGACGCCTCCACCTCCAGCGGCTCCTCCTCGTAGATGTCGCGCAAGGCGGCGATCTCGGGATGGCGGCCCAGGGCGTTGTCGTCGAAGTTGACCTTGGCGTCGAGGGCCAGCACCTCGTCATGGGCGGTGACGATCAGCGGGTTGATCTCCACCAGCGAGGCGTCGCAGCCCAGGAACAGGTCATAGAGGCCGGCCAGCAGGCGCGCGAAGTTCTGCTGCTGCGCCTTGCTGAGCTCGAGCTGGAAGGCCAGGTTGCGCACGTGGCTGGGGAACAGCCCGCTGGCGGGGTGGACGTGGACCTTGAAGATGGCCTCGGGGTGCTCGCGGGCCACGGCCTCGATCTCCATGCCGCCCCGGCTCGAGGCGACGATGACCGGCGTCTCGCGCTCGCGGTCGAGGAGGATGGCCAGGTAGAGCTCGCGGGCGATGTCCAGCCCCTGCTCGACCAGGACCTTGCGCACCCGCCGGCCCTCGGGGCCGGTCTGCGGGCTGACCAGGTTCATGCCCAGGATGGCGGCGATGTGCGCCCGGGCCTCGGCGCGGTCGCGGGCGAGCTTGACGCCGCCGGCCTTGCCACGGCCGCCGGCGTGCACCTGGGCCTTGACCACGCAGGGATAGCCCAGCCTGTCGGCGGCGGCCAGCGCCTTCTCCGCCGTGTCGGCCATCTCGCCGCGCGGCACCGGCACGCCGTGGCGGGCGAAGAGCTCCTTGGCCTGGTACTCGTGGATCTTCATCCCCGTCTCCTACTTCCTCTCGTAGCGCCTGCGGCCCTCCTCGTAGATGTCGCCGCCGTACATGTCGTTGATCACCTGGGCGGGGAAATCCTGCACCTCCAGGCGCTGGATGGCCTCGGGCCCCAGCTCCGGGTAGGCGACGACCTCGGCCCGGCGGATGCTCTGGGAGACCAGGGCGGCGGCGCCGCCGGTCACGGCCAGGTACACGGCCTTGTGCTTCTTGAGCGCCTCCTTGACCTCGGCGCTGCGCGAGCCCTTGCCGATGGAGGCCTTAAGCCCCAGCTCGTGGAGCTTGGGCGCGTAGGCGTCCATGCGGTAGCTGGTGGTCGGGCCGGCCGAGCCGATGGGCTTGCCGGGCCGCGCCGGCGTCGAGCCGACGTAGAAGATGACCTGGCCGCGCAGGTCGAAGGGCAGCGCCTGCCCGGCGGCGATCAGGTCGGCCAGCTTCTTGTGGGCGGCGTCGCGGCCCGTGTAGATGACGCCGCTGATGAGCACGTTGTCGCCGGCCTTCAGGCCGGCCACGGCCTCGTCGCTCAAGGGGGTGGAAAGACGTTTCACATCGCTCACGGGTTCCTCCTAGATGGTTTTTTGGAACACCTTCTCGTTGCCGAGCTCGTCGCTGAGCTTGATGAACAGGGCGCGGGCGCCGGCGCCGCCGGGCAGCTCGAAGCGGAACGACTCGCTGCGCGAGTCGCCGACCAGGTCGTCGGGCAGCAGCGGGACCCAGTCGCGGCCGTCGAGGGAATACCAGGCCGCCGCCACCGCCGACGCCTCGTCCGCGGCGCGGAAGCGCACGCTGCGCCCCTCGACGGCGAACTCGGCCAGCAGCGGCGCCGTCGAGTCGAGGATGAACGGCGCCGAGGTGCGGGCGGTGTTGCGCGCCCAGGCCGGGGCGTTATCCAGGCCGTCGTCGGCCTGCACCTTCAGCTGGTACTTGCCGTCGGCGAACAGCTCGCAGTCGAGGTAATACCACCTCTCGCGCAGGTCCTTGCGCAGCGTCAGCCAGTCGCCGCCGGGGAGCCGGCGCAGGGACAGCGTGTAGTTCAGGCGGTCCTGGTTGGGGTCGCTGGCCTCCCAGGAGACGTGCAGGTACTTGCGCGGCGGCGCGGTGTCGGCGACCGGCTTGCGCTCGCTTGGGCGCTGCACCAGGGGGGTGCCCACCTCGGGGCGCAGGTTGTCGGTGAGGTAATGGATGCGGTAGCCCGATAGCGTCGGCCCCGAGCCGGGGCTGGCCGCGCTGAGCACGATCTTCACCTGCAGGAAGCGGTAGCCGCCCATGGCGATCAGCGAGTTCTCCGGGTCGGTGAACGGCGCCGACCAGGCCGTCCAGGAGCGGTCGGGGTAATCGGAGTTGCCCAGGCGCACCGAGAAGGACACGGCGCCGGGCCCGCCGCCCTCGGCGTTCCAGGTAAGGCGGCCGAAGCGCGACTGGATGCGGGCGTCGAAGACCTCGGAAAAGTACGTGCCGCTGCTGCTGGGCACGCCCTCGACCTGGAAGACGGCCGGCGTGTTGTTGGTCACCAGGAAATAGCCCTTGCCCGGGGCGCCGCCGGCGATGCGAAAGACCTGCGCCGACTCGCTCTCGCACAGCTGCGAGAGGGCGCCGGAGCGGTCGACGCGGTAGACGCGGCCGGCGTTGCCGGTGCCGATGATCGCCGCCTGGGACTGGGCGTCGTAATGCACGTCGTAGACGATCTCCTCGGTCGAGCTCCAGAGCGTCTCCACCGCGCCGTCGGGGCGCAGCCGGTAGAGGATGCTCTTCTCGCGCGGCGGCTCCTTCTCGGCGCTCTCGGGCCTCGCCGCCGGCGCCCCGATCTCGATCTCCTTGGCCGCCTGGGGCGCGGGCACGCCGCGCACGGCGGCGAAGTAGACGTTGCCATCGCCGTCGCTGGCGATGCCCTTGATCTCCTCCAGCGGCGAGTCGAAGAGCACCCGCACCTTGCGGTTGCGGATCTCGTAGAGGATGCCGCGGTCGCCGCTGCCGGCCAGCACGGCGCCGTCGCGGGTGACGTGCAGGCGCACGATGTGGGCGTCCTCGGCGGTGAGCAGGTTCTCGGCCGTGCCGCCCTTGCCGATGCTGTAAACGGCGCCGGTGTTGCCCAGGGCGACGAGGATGTTGCCCTGGCCGTCCTCGGCCAGGTCCCAGATGAACTTCTCGTCGGGGCGGAACAGCTCGCTGGCCTTGCGCTCCTTGTTGATGCGGAAGACGCGGCCGTTGGGCGAGGTGCCCACCAGCAGGTCGCCGTTGGCGGCCACCAGCAGGGCGTAGACGTCGAGCTGCTCGCCCTGGAAGACCGTCTCGGCCTTGCCGTCGGCGCCGATGCGGTAGACGGCGGCGTGGTGGCCCGTGCCCAGGTACAGCTCGCCGCCGCTGCCGGCGGCGGCCGAGAGGTAGAATTCCTCCGCCGGCCCGGGGACGCTCTTCAGCCGCGGGCCGAGGGAGAGCTGGCCGTCGCCGTCGATGCTGACGTTGACGAAGCTGCCCTTCTGGAAGTCGGCCAGGCTCCCCTTCTCGACCTGTTTCACCCGCACCGCGGCCAGCGCCGGCGCCAGGGCCAGCAGCACGGCGGCCGCCAGGATCTTGCTAGTCATTTTTCCTCTCTTTGATGCGCAGTTTGAATATCTTCCTGCCGGTCACCACCGCCGGCACCTCGTACTGGTACTCGGCCACCGTGGAGAGCGACATGTTGGCCTGGTCCTTGCCCTGCGCGTTGTACAGCAGGACGTTGCCCACGCTGCCGGGCAGGGTGGCGTACTCGAAGCCGCGGATGAAAACCCCCTGCGCCGGCACGAACAGCTTCAGGTACAGGCGGTTGTTGCGGCGGATGTTGTTGATGGCGCGGATGAGGGCGCCGAGGTCGGAGGGGAAGTAGGTGGTCTTGATGGCCTTGGCGTCGAACTCGGACACCTCGGCGGCGTCGGCGACCAGCAGGTAGAACACCGAGCCCGGCTTCAGGTTGGGGGCCGGGATCTCGATCTTCTCGGAGAAGGCCTGGCCCTTTTCGTTGCGCAGCTGCATCTGGATGGCCATCGGCTCCTCGGGGGCGTAGGCGATCTTGTCGGCCAGGACGTTCTCCAGCTCGGCCCGCTGCAGCGCCTCGCGGCCGCTGATCTCGAAGTCCATCTTCTGGATGCGGGCGTTCTTCTCGCGGTTGTTCAGCAGGAAGTAGTTGATGGCCATGACCAGCGCCGAGAACTCGTCGGCCGCCGCGGTGCCGCTGTACAGGTCCTCCAGCACCACGTTGTCCTCGTTCTCCACGAAGATCTTGCCGCTGACGCGCAGCGACTGGAAGCCGAACTCCTGGTACTCGGCCTGCAGGGCGTTGAGCAGGGAGATGTAGGTCAGCGCCGGCGTCAGCAGCGGGTGGCTCACCATCTCCAGGTTGAAGCTGCGGTTGCGCTCCTTGAGGAAGATCTTCAGCGGGATCATGGTCGGCGACTGGCCGAGCTCGGCCAGCACGCCGGAGAAGCGGTCCTGGCGCACGGCGCCCACCTGGTTGCGGGTGGTGGCCAGCTTGAAGGACTCGTCGTAGGAGGGGACGACCGAGATGACCTCGGCCTTGTGCAGCGGGAAGTCCACCGTGCCCAGGTTGAAGAACGGGTGGCCGAAGACGTAGACCTTCTGGCCGTCGACGTGGGTCACCGTGCCGGTGGCGGTGTAGGAGGCGTCGCCGCGCACCAGCGGGATGGCCACGGCGTCGGCCGGCCGCAGGCTGAACATGTCGGCGGGCAGCTTGCGCGGGTCGATCTCCGGCTTGACGGCCAGGCTCTGCAGCGGCACGAACAGCCCCTGCAGGAAGGAGACCGACTCGGAGGTGAAGCCGCTGCTGCTGGCGAACAGCTTGATCGGCGTCAGCGCCCGCGCCGGCGAGAAGTTCAGCCGCGCGCTGAGCTCGCGGCGGATGGCCTCGGCCACGCGCTTGGTGTTCTCGCGGCTGAAGTCGATCTTGATGTCGCTGATCTCCACGCTGGTCACCGGCGCCGCCGGCGGCGCCGCCACCTTCAGGATGTCCTCGATGGGCGTGATGCCGGCGATGGGCTTGCGCGGGAAGCCGGTCAGCCCGTAGGAGACGGAGCCGACCAGGCGGCCGTTGATGTAGACGGGGCTGCCGCTCATGCCGGCGATGACGCCGCCGTCGTTCAGCTCCGGGGCGTTCAGCTCGGCGATGATCAGGTTCTTGTCGGAGACGAACTTGTCCAGCACCCCCAGCACCTTGAAGGTGAAGGTCTCGATGGTGCTGCCCTTGAAGATGGTGCGGCCCTCCCCTTCCATGCCGGGCTTGACCTCGGACAGTTTCATGATGTCCGTCGCGGCCAGCCGGCAGGAGAGGAGGAGCCCGGCGACCGCCAGTGCGATTCGTTTCATGAGCACTCCCGGCCGGCGCTGCCGCCGGCCGCTTGATCGTTCATTATCCCGTTGCCAACGCGCTTCTGGCACCGCCCGCATCATAATCAAAGTCGGGCGAAAAATCAAGGCGCGGCGGCTAGGGCTGCTTCTCGGTCAGGGTGGTCTCGGAGCGGTCGTCGCCGCTGGCGACGGTGATCTGCCGGCTCTCAAGGTCGTAGCGCAGCTCGCGGCCGTGCGTCGTGCCGGCGCCGGCGCGGGTGATCTCGGCGCCGTCGCGGAAGACGACGGCGCCCTGGGCGTACTGCCAGTGCAGCTGCTGGGCGCGGCCCTGGATCTCCCCGCGGCGGAAGCTGGCGCTGCCCCTGGCGAAGACGTCCTGCAGCGTCTCGTCGGCGGCGAAGGCGAGCTCGACGCGCTGGCCGGACAGCGCCCTGTCCCCCTGCTGCATCCGGCCGTCGCCCTCGATCACGACCTTGGAGCCGCCGGGATCGAAGTCGATCGTCTGGCCGCGCAGCGCCAGCGGCTCGCCGGCGCGGACGAACTTCAGCTCGGCGCCGCCGCGGCAGGAGAGGCCAACGCCGCTGGCGCGGAACAGCAGCTCGCCGGCGTGCAGCTCGACGTCGTCCTGGAACAGGCTGACCTTGCCGCGGAAGCGGCTCTCGCCGCCCTTCTCCGCCGACTCCATGCCGTCGGCGGTGACGAACACCGGCCGCGCCTTGAGCACGGCGCTCTTCTTCCCCGGCTGCAGCGTGGCCTTGACCCCGTGCTCCGAGACCAGTCGCCGGCTGCGCGTGAGCACGGTAAAGCGAGACGACTCGAAGCGGTTGCGGCCGTTCTCGACGACGGCGTCGCGGCCGAAAAGGTCGACGCGGCCGCGGGCGGCGTCGTGGACGATGCGCTGCGCCGTTCCCGTGAAGTCGCCGTTGCGGAACCGGCACTTGCTCTCGGCCTGGACCTCGGAGAGGTCGCCGCCGGCGGCGAACAGCGCCAGCATGGTGCCGCCGGCGACGGTGAACTCCTCGCGGCCGCTGGCGGACAGCTCGCCGCGGCTGAGGGAGCGCAGCGTGCGCAGGGCCTGCGTCTCGCAATCCATCCCCGCCTCGATGCGCTCGGCGCTCAGGCGGCCGCTGCCGACGCCGTCGTCCAGAGACACAGCGCCGTTGCCGATGATCTCGATGCGCTGCAGCCGGCCCAGGGGATCGTTCTCCAGGCGGATGTGCTCGCCGCTGACGTCACGGCACTGACGGCGGCCGCCGGCGGCGGGCTGCGTGGAGCGCCAGTGGCTGCCGCCCGTGCCCGCGGCCCACTCCAGCCGCTCGAAGCCGGGGGCGAACTGCAGGGAGATGCGCCGGGCGTTCAGCTCGGCCCCGGCCTGGGTGACCGCCGCGTCGCCGTTCAGGAGCAGGAGGCTCTTCGACTGCGAAAGGCGCAGCTCGGCGGCCTGGAACTCGAAGGTCCCGCCGTCGCGGTGCAGGACGCCGCGGGGCTTCTTCATCACCACGCTCCGCCTGCGGATGTCGTAGGTCAGGCCGGCGTCGGCAGCGCCCGAGAGGTCGCGCAGGGCGAAGGCCGCCTGGTCGCGGGTGGAAAGGAGCGACAGCTCGGCGAGGTGGAAGCGCTCGCCGGACAGCGTGATCTCCGGCGAGGAGATGACGACGTTGCCGCGCAGCTCGAGGCGGTGAAAGTCGCTGTTCGCCTCCCCGGAGTCGGCGCGCACGCGGATGTCGGCGTCCAGCTGGTCGGCCTTGAAGATGGTGGCGGTCACGCGCTTCAGCAGCAGGCGCTCCTCGTCCAGCCGCTGCGACTCGCGACACTTGACCTCCAGCTTCTTCTCGTTGCTCAGGTCGAAGGTCAGGTAGGTCAGGTCGACGCCGGCGACCTCCTCCGCGACCGGCGCCTCCGGCCGCGAGGGCCCGGCGGCCGGGCGGCGCCAGAGCAGCAGCGCCGCCAGCAACAGGGCCGCCGCCAGGCTCCAGGCCAGGATGCGCTTGCGCTTGGGGCTCATGGGTGGAGCGGTCCGCGGCCGCGCGCGGCCGGCAGGGCGGGGCTCATCGCCGGAAGGCGCCGGCCTCCGGCGTCACGGGCCGACGTGGATCATCTCCTGCTCCTCGCCGTACTCCTCGAGGCGCTCCAGGGCGCCCTTTTCCAGGTCGAGCAGCTTGTAGTGACCCATCTCCATCATGGAAAAGTAGAGCAGCAGGTTCTTCTTGGCGGCGTCGTCGGCGAACAGCTCGGCGAGCTGCAGGTAGAAGTCGTGGGCCGCCTGCTCAGCCTTCATCGCCTGCGCCAGCACCGCGCTCAGGGGCACCGCCTCGTCGCCGAAGGCGATCTCGGGCAGCGGCACGACCGGCTGGGCGGGCACCGTCAGCGCCTGGCCGGGGAAGCGCTGGCCGAACATGCCCTCCAGGGCCTTGCGGTGCTTCTCCTCCTCCTGAGCCAGGAATTCCAGCCGCTCCTTCAGGAAGGCGTTCTTCACCCGGCCCGCCACACGCGCATAGAGGTCGCGGCTGTCGATCTCGCTCTTCACCGCGGCCGCCAGCAGGTCGGCCAGGGCGTATTTCTTCAGCTTCCAGTCCTTCATATGGCCTCCTCGCCCCTTCGGGGGATCAGTAGTTCTCGACCCAGACCTCGAAATGCTCCTGCGGGTGGTCGCACACCGGGCACTTGCCCGGGGCCTCCTCGCCCTCGATGATGGCGCCGCACACGCGGCACTTCCAGGCCGTCTTCTGCTTTTTCCTGAAGACGGCGCCGTTCTTCACGTTCTCCAGGAGCTTGCGGTAGCGGGCCTCGTGGCGCTTCTCGACGGTGGCCACGGCGCGGAAGGTGCGGGCAACCTCGGGGAAGCCCTCCTCGTCGGCGACCGTGGCGAACGCCGGGTAGAGGTCGGTCCACTCCTCCTTCTCGCCGCTGGCGGCGTACTCCAGGTTCTTCTCGGTCTTATCCAGCGCCACCGGGTAGGCGGCGTGGATCTCCAGCGCCTCGCCGTTCAGCTCGCCGAGCAGGTGCTTGTAGAACAGCTTGGCGTGCATGCGCTCGTTCTCGGCCGTCTCCAGGAACAGCTCCTCGATCTGCTTGTAGCCCTCCTTGCCCGCCGTCTTGGCGTAGAAGGTGTAGCGCATCCGCGCCTGCGACTCGCCGGCGAAGGCCTTGAGCAGGTTCTCGGCCGTGCGGCTGCCCTTGATTTTCTTCATGGTGATCCTCCGGGGCTATTGTATTTTATTCCCGCCCAAAGTCAAGACGGCTCAGCCGCGGCCGGCGGCCAGGAAGGCGCCCGCCTTCGGCTCGTCGTCGCCCTTTCGAACAATAATTGGCGGATCGGCCGTGAGATCGACGACGGTCGAGCCTTGGGATGAAGGCAGCGTCCCGCCGTCGATCAGGATGTCCAGGCCGGGGAACTCCCGGGCGATGAGCGCAGGGTCCTGGAGCGGCGGGCGGAGGCTGCGGTTGGCCGAGGTGCTGATGAGCGGGGCGCCCAGGCGGCCGATCAGTTCGAGCAGCGGCTTCAGCCCCGGCATGCGCACGCCGATCTTCCCGCTCCCCTTCAGCAGCGCCGGATCGACGGCCGGCCCGGGCGCGAACAGGAAGGTGAACTTCCCGGGCAATAGCCCCTGGAGGCGCTCGCGCAGGCCGGCGGGGATCCCGCGCACGAGCGACTCCAGCATGGCCCAGTCGCCGACCGCCGCCGAGTAAGGCGCTCCTTCCCTCCCCTTCAAGCGGTCGACGGCCGCGTGGGCAGCGTACGACAGGAAGTTTCCGCCCAGCCCGTACAGGGTGTCGGTTGGATAAGCGATCACGCCGTCGGCGCGCAGGCAGTCGCCGATGCGCCGCAAATTGGCGGGGACGAGAACGTCCGTAAAAGGAACGACGATCATGGATAGAGCCGGAACGGCCGGACCGCCTCGGAGTAGGCGACGATGCCGCACTCGACGCCGGCGCGGAGGCGAGCATAGGGAACATCCTTCTCGATGGAGCGGCGCACCAGGTCGCTGCCGCATATCATGTCGATGGGCAGCCGTCGGCGCTCGAACTCGTAGGGCGGCTTCTTCCAGGCGAAGCGGCTGGGGTAGAGCCGGGCGACGGCGCGGACCAGCTCGTAGTAGGCGGCGAAGGAGCGGAAGCGGCCGCGGTCGGTCACCTGCGCCAGCACGCCGCCGCAGACGCGGCCGGCGTGCTTGGAGAACTCGGGCTTGAAGTACATGGGAACGAAGCGCGCGCCGGGCAGGCGCAGCCGCGCCAGCTCGGCGGCCAGGCGGAAGGGATCGACGAACGGCGCGCCGGCGAGCTCGACCGGCCGGGTGGTGCCGCGCCCTTCGGAGAGGTTCGTCCCCTCCAGCAGCACGGCGCCGGGATAGACCAGCGCCGTGGCGAAGGAGGGCATGTTGGGCGAGGGCAGGGTCCAGTTTCCGGGGAAATACTCTCCGCGCCTCCAGTTGCGGGCCTTCACCACGGTCAACGGCACGTCCAGCCCATGATAATGGATGGCATAGGATAGGAACTCGCCGGCGGTCAGGCCGTGGCGCATGGGCACGGGGAGCTGGGCGACGATGCTGAAGTGGTCGGGCCGTGCCACCGGGCCCTCCAGGTCGCGGCCGTTGAGCGGGTTGGGGCGGTCCAGGACGACAACCTCGATGCCGCGCCCCGAGAGACGGCGCAGCACCATGGCCAGGTGGTTCAGGAAGGTGTAGACCCGGGTGCCGACGTCGAAGGGGTCGCACAGCAGGAGATCGATCCCGCGCAGCCACTCCTCGGCCGGCAGCAGGCTCTCGCCGTACAGGCTGCGCACCGGCACCCCGGCGCGCCGCCAATGGAAGGAGGGCGACAGGACCATGTTGTCCTGTTTGTCAACGAAGAAGCCGTGCTGCAGCGCCCAGACGGCCCGCAGCCGGTTGCCGGCCAGGCGGCGCACGACTTCATGGGTGGGCCGTGCCGCGGAGT
>DAHVOV010000384.1 GCA_027318645.1 Candidatus Aminicenantota bacterium | reverse complement strand
GCACCTGGTTCGGCCTGCAGGGGCTGTGCAAGCTGCCCTGGAACGACGTCGAGCCGGCCGACAACGCCAAGCACGCCGAGCCCAACAAGGTGCCCGAGCACGTGCAGAACTACGTCGACATCTACAACGCCATCACCGGCGAGAAGATCACAAAGGAAGAGCTCATCCGCCAGTCCGAGCGCGTCTACAACTTCCAGCGTGTCTTCAACCTCAAGATGGGCCACGGCAAGCGCCCCGAGGACTGGCCGCCCTACCGCGCCATGGGCCCGGTGACGGTCGAGGAGTACGAGTCGCGAGCCGAGCGCTACGACAAGGCGCTGCGCGAGAAGCAGGGCATCGACCCGGCAGGCAAGAGCACGGAGGAGAAGATCAAGCTGCTGCGCCAGTACCGCGTGCAGCAGTACGAAGGGCTGCTCGACGCCGTGTACAAGCGCCGCGGCTGGTCCAACGAAGGCGTGCCTACGGTCGAGCACCTCAAGGAGATCGGCATTGACCTGCCCGAGGTGATCGAGCTGGTGAAGCGGCACCTGCCCGGGGCGGTTCCCGCCCGGCCGGCGGCCGCCCCCAAGGCGCCGGCCAGTCCGAAGGCGAAGCGCCGCCCGGCCAAGAAAACGGCCAAGCCTGCCCCGAAAAGCAAGAAGCCCGGCGCCAAGAAGGGCGGCAAGAAGCGCTCGCAGGGCGCCCGGCGCGCCAAGCCCGCCCCGGCCAGGAGCGTCAAGCGCAAGGCCAAGCCCGCGGTGGCCAAGGCGAGACGGGCCAAGCCGGTCAAGAAGACCAAGCTCGTCCGGAGAAGCAAGCCGATCAGGAAGATCAAGCCGGCCCGGAAAGCCAAGCCGGCCAGAAAAGGAAAAAGCAAGAAAAAATAAGGGCTCGGGAAAGCAACGGCCCGGGAAGGCGCGTCCTGGGCGCACGGACGCTGCCGCCCGGCCGGCGGATCACGCGGCGGGGCGCTTTTTGCCGAACACCAGGGCCAGGATCACGGCGAAGAACACGTTCTCCAGCGTACCGAGGACCACGCGCTGCACGGCCATGCCCAGCGGGATGGGCATGCCGGCATACTGGGTGAGGTGATAGATCAGGGTCATCATCAGGGAGACATAGAGTCCGAAGCGCGCCCCCTCCCGTACGCCGCCGCCGCCGTACCATTTCGAGAAGATCAGCGTGAAGAAGAAGGCGAAGACCAAATAGGTGGCGGGGAAGATCCACAGGATCACTTCGCCCCGCGGGCGGAACAGGCCGCCCGCCCCCCAGTGCTCCGGGGTGAACAACAGGATATGCTCGAGGACCTCGAGCACGCTGCAGGCGATGAAAACCAGCGCGAAACCCAACGCGATCTTTTTTTTCATGCTCCCTCCGGCCCGGCCGGGCGGGCCTCCCGGCACCGCGGATTGTACCTCCCCCGGCGCCGCCGCGCAATCGCAGTTCCGGGTCATTGACTTTTCATTTTTTATGCATTTATAATGCAGATTAGAAATGCAGATGAGGACCACGCTCCACATCGACGGGGACAAGCTGCGCGAGATCGCGCGGCTGTCTGGGATCCGCAGCAAGACGGCGGTCATCGATGCGGCGCTGCGGGAAATGCTCGACCGGCTGCGGCGCGAAAAGCTGAAGGGGGCATGGGGAAAGATCGCCGTCGATCTCGAGGCGGGTCCGTCCGCGTGGAAAGGAGGCCGGTGAGCGCCGTTTTGGTCGACGCCACGGTGTGGGCCGAGTACCTGCGGGGCGGCCCGCCCGACATGCGCGCGCGGGTCGACAAGCTGCTGGACGGCAACCGGGCCGTCGTCTGCGGCGTCGTCCTGGCGGCGCTGCTGGCCGGGATCGACGGCGAGCGGGACCGGCGCTTCCTCGAGGAGTGCCTGCGCGGCGTGCCGTTCCTGGAAGCCGGGCGCGACGCGTTCGCCGTTGCCGGGCGGATGGCCGCCGTTCTGCGCCGGCGGGGCGAGGACGCCTCCCTGGCCGACCGGCTGCTCCTGGCCCTGTCCCGGGAGCACCGCCTCACGCTGTTCACGCTCGATGACCGCCTGGCGGGGCTGGCGCGGGCGCAGGGCGTCGCGGTCGAGGCGACGCCCGCGGCAAGCCCGGCCGCCCCTGTCCGCTCCCGAAGAAGCGCAAACCAACGAGGAGGATGAGCCATGGCCAAGAAGACCTTCGTCCTGGACACCAACGTCATCCTGCACGACTACGAGTGCATCCACAGCTTCGCCGAGAACGACATCGTCCTGCCCATCACCGTCCTGGAGGAGCTGGACCAGTTCAAGCGCGGCAGCGACACGATCAACTTCAACGCCCGCGAGTTCATCCGCGTCCTGGACGGCCTCTCCGGCGACAAGATCATGAAGACGGGGACGAAGATCAACCCCAAGGGCGGCAAGATCCGCATCATCACCGAGCACCTGATGGAGCCCGAGGTGACGAGCATGTTCACCGAGAACCGGCCCGACCACCGCATCCTGAGCGTGGCCTACTTCCTGGCGCGCAAGCAGAGGCCGGCCAACGGCCAGGTGGTGCTGGTATCCAAGGACGTCAACCTGCGGCTGAAAGCCAAGTCGCTGGAGATCACGGCCCAGGACTACTTCACCGACCGCGTGCAGGACATCGACCAGCTGTACGCCGGCAAGCGCACGGTCCACGACTTCCCGGGCGAGGCCATCACCCGCATGTACCAGGAGACGGGCGGCATCGACCCGGTCGACGCCGGCCTACGCGACCTGCTGCCGCACGAGTACTGCGTGCTGAAGAACGGCAGCAAGTCGGCGCTGGGCTACCACAACCCCGAGTCGGGCCGGCTGGAGCGCATCGAGAAGAAGCCGGCCTACGGCATCCTGCCGCGCAACGCCGAGCAGATCTTCGCCCTGCACGCGCTCACCCAACCGGGCGTGCTGCTGGTCACGCTGATGGGCAAGGCCGGCACCGGCAAGACGCTGCTGGCGCTGGCGGCGGCGCTGGAGGTGAGCCGGCAGTTCCGCCAGGTCTACCTGGCCCGGCCCATCATCCCCCTCTCCAACCGCGACATGGGCTTCCTGCCGGGCGACATCGACTCCAAGCTGGACCCGATCATGCAGCCGCTGTTCGACAACCTGGCGGTGATCAAGAACCAGTTCAGCGAGGGCGCCACCGAGTTCCGCCGCATCCACAGCATGCTGGAGGACAAGAAGCTGTGCATCACGCCGCTCTCCTACATCCGCGGCCGCAGCCTGGAGCGCATCTTCTTCATCGTCGACGAGGCGCAGAACCTGACGCCGCACGAGGTGAAGACCATCATCACCCGCGCCGGCGAGGGGACCAAGGTGGTCTTCACCGGCGACCCCTACCAGATCGACACTCCCTACCTCGACGCCCGCTCCAACGGCCTCACCTACCTGATCCACCGCATGAAGGGGCAGAAGATCTACGCCCACATCACCCTGGAGAAAGGCGAGCGCTCGATGCTGGCCGAGCTGGCCAGCGACCTGCTCTGAGGAGACCCGGAGGCGGGGAGAAGCCGTCATCCTTTTCCCGGGCAGGCGAGATTTACAGCCAAACCTCATATATGTCAATCTGAGGGATGAGTTCGCGCCGCATCATGCGCGCCGCGGGCAGGGAGGAGAGATGAAAACGAAGCTGCTGGCCCTCTTTCTGTTGGCGGCGCCGCCGACCTTTGCCGCGTCGATATCCGGAGTCTGGGCGCGCCCCTGCCTGGTGGTCAAGGGGCAGGAGTGCACGATCGAGTGGACCCGCACCGGCCCCATGGCCGGCCAGGTGAACATCACCCTTTGGCTCGCCGGCGGGGAGCAGGCCGAGATCGCCAACGTTCCCAACGTCGAGGGCCACAACGAAAAGAATTGGATGGTCCCGGCCGACCTGCCGACGGGAAAGTACGTCATCCGCGTGTCCACGGCCGACGGGCTGTTCCATGACGAATCGGAACATTATTTGGACCAGCGGGGACTGGTCTTCGTCGGCGGGCCCTACGGCACGGTGACCCTGGGCTCTCCCATGAGCTACGCCTGGCACGGCTTCGGCCTGGGCTTGTCCCAGCCTACCTACCACGACCTGTATCGCAACGGCGCCCTCGTCGGCCGGATCGGCAGCAACGACATGAGCCATTCCAGCGGCTGCGGCCGCTCCGACGGCTGGATCGTCGGCCACCTGGTCGATCACAACGACGACGAGCTGGTGATCGCCGAGACCGTTCCCGCCGGGAGCGGCTACCGCATCCGCGTCAGCAACTCCGGCGGTGGGTACTTTTGCGAGAGCGACGCATTCACCATCATCGCCAAGATCGATCCTGGCCGCTTCAAGGCCTTCAGCAAGATCCCGGGCCACATCCTGGTGGGGCCCGTCCCCGGCTGCCCGATGTGCGGCGAGATGCAGCTGCAGGAGCTGTGGGAGTTCTTCGAAAGCTCACCGGACGTGCAGGAGATCCAGCTGTGGCACGGCAACCGTATGCTGGCCAAGCTGCTCGAGCGCGGCGGAGCCGCCCGGCAACGCGCCAGCCGGCGCATCGAATTCGGCAACGCGTTCGCGAAGCTGCGGCAGGGCGGCGCCGGCTTCGAGCTGCGCCTGCTCGCCGCCGGGGGGAAGCTGCTGGGCACCCAGGCGGTGGTGCTGAGCCTCCAGCCCCATTGACGGCAACGGCGCAAGGCGGCTCGCTTCGCCGCAGTCCGGTTCGGGTGTATACTATGGGCGGAGAGATTCATGGATAGGAAATCCCGCTGGCAAAGGATGATCCCTTTTCTGGTCCCGGCGCTGCTGTTCGCGGCCGTCACCGCCGTCTCCGCCGCGGCGGCGGTTCGCCAGGCCGAGGGGCACCTGGTCTATTCCCTCGACGACGCCTATATCCACATGGCCATGGCCAAGAACCTGGCCC
>DAHVOV010000377.1 GCA_027318645.1 Candidatus Aminicenantota bacterium | reverse complement strand
AAGGGAAGAGAGAGGGAAGACAGAGGGAAAGGCAGAGGGAAGACAAAGTGGGAAAGAATACCTGAAAAGGCTTTTCCCCACTCTCTCTTCTCTCATTCTTCCCTCTGTTTTCCCTTTGACTTCCCTGTGCTTCGATATTGGATTTGCTGCTGGGTGCTTGAATTTTTAGTCCTGCGGGCACCTGGCCTTGCCTGTCGGAAGATCGGGGATCAGGGGACTGTGGTATAATTTTTCGCAATGAAACCGGTCATCCTGTTCATCCCGGCCGCATCGACAGCGGGCGACCTGCCCAGGCGAGCATGAGCGGCAACGGGCAGAAAGAATTCGTCAACTACGCCTGGCGGGCTTTCCTGACCCAAATGTCCATCACGCTGATCGGCGCATTGACCGTGATCGCCACCGCCAGGCTGCTGGGCCCGGCCGGCAAGGGGAGATTGACCCTGCTGGTGATGATCCCGGTGCTGGCGGTCGCGTTCCTGCACCTGGGGATCGGCCAGGCGACGGTTTTTTATGCGCCGCGCGCGGCGCGGGAGCCGCTCGTGGCCACCAGCAGCGCCATGGTCGCGGCCAGCGGCCTTCTCGCCGTCGCCATCGCCTTGCCGCTGGTCCTGATCATGCGCGGTTCGCTGTTCCGGGGGATTCCCGCCAGCTGGCTCGTTTTCATGTGCGTGCTGATCCCGTTCGCGCTGTTCTATGACCTGTACGCCGCGCTCTTCCAGGCTTTGTACCGCATCCCCGCCCGCAATTTCCTCGTCCTGTCCTGCCAGGCGTTCAACCTTTTGCTGTTCCTGCTCCTGGCCGGGGCCTTGAAGATGGGCGTGAGGGGAGGCATGATCGCCTGGGGGCTGGCCTATTGTTTCGCCGTGACCATCTCCGTGGCGCGCATGGCCTCCATGGTGACGCCGGAGCGGCTGCGCATCGACCGCGGGCTGGGCCGCGCCCTGCTGGGGTATGGCGTGCGCTCCTGTTCGGGATCGCTGCTCAACATGCTGAACACGCGGTTCGATTTCGTCCTGGTCGCCTATTTCCTGGCCCCGGCCGAGCTCGGCCTGTTCGCGGTGGCCGTCTACGCGGCGGAGCTGCTGTGGAAGCTGCCGGAGGCGGTCGCCATCGTCCTCCAGCCCCGCGTGGCGCAGCTTCCCGAGGAAGAGGCGCGCCGCTTCACCCCGCGCGTCCTGCGCCTGCTGCTGCCGCCGCTGATGCTGGCCGCCCTGCTGGCCGCGATCTTCAGCGCTCCCTTCATGCGCCTGCTGTTCGGGCCCGCGTTCAGCGGCGCCGGCCCGGCCCTGCTGATCCTGCTGCCGGGATTCCTGGCCAGCGCCGTCGGCAAGGTGCTCGCCAGCGACCTGCTGGCCCGCGGCCGCCCGCTGGCCTATAGTGCGTCCTCGGCGATCGCCTTCGTTGCCATGGTCGTGCTCGACATCTGGCTCATTCCGCGACTGGGCGTCCGTGGGGCGGCCATGGCCGCCACGTGCGCCTACGGCATCGGCGCGGCGTCCATGGTCGTATTCTACCTGCGCTCGACAGCCATGTCGCTGCGCGACCTGCTCTTCCCCGGCCCGGCCGGGCGCGGGTTATTGCGGGACGCCGGACTGGTGCTGCGGCTGCTGTTGCCCGTCGGGCGGCGGGAACCGCCGGGAACGGACCGCCGCTACAGGTAGCCAAGCGCTTCGAGCTGTTTTTGCAGGCCCGGCGCGAGCCCGCGGAGCGCCGGAGCGCCCTGGACGATGCGGGCGCGGATCCGCCGCTGCTCCTCCATGATCCCGGCGGCGACGGAACGCATCTCGCGAACGACTTCGGGACGGGCGATCGCCAGGTTGCGCGTTTCGCCGGGATCATGGACTGCATCGAACAGCCAATCCCCCGGCGTGGTGCGGATGCCGTTGATGTACACGTAGGGCCCGCGCTGGAAGCGGACGAACTGCAGCCCGTCCTCGAAGCTCAGGACGGGCCGGTGGCCGCTTTCCCGGCCGCGGATGAGCGGCAGCAGCGAACGCGCCTGCAGCGGCACCCGGGGCTCGATGCGCAGATGGTCCAGGATCGTCGGCATGAGATCGAACATCCCCACCCTGTCAAGGATTCGCTTGCCCCCGTCTTTCCCGCCGGGGAACTTGATCAGCAGCGGCACGTGCAGCGTTTCGATGTGCAGCTGCCGGTGCGAGGTCTGGCCGTGCTCCCAGAACTCCTCGCCATGATCGGAAACGAGCACGATCAGCGCTTTTTCATAAAAGCCGTTCTCCTTGAGCAGGGCGAGGATGCGGCCGACGATCCAATCGGCGTAGTTGACCTCGGCGGCATACAGGGAGCGGACCTGGCGGCGATGGGCCTCGTTATTGCCGTCGATCGCCGCCCAGAACGATTTGTACTTGCTCCAGAAGGAACTGCCGTCGGGGATCGACTCGACCGGCAGGTCCGCCAGGGGGTGGGGGAGAAAGCGCTCGCGCATCTCCTGGGGGGCCTTGATGTAGGGGGCGTGGCAGGTGTAGGTGTGAAGGAAGAGGAACAACGGCTTTTTATTGCGCACGGCACGCTGCAGGAGCTTCTGAACGAACCTCAGGCCGAGCGGTTTTTTATGCAGCCGCAGCCATGGGACCAATTGCTCGCTGTAGACGTCGAATCCCCGCTGGAAGCCGAAGTCAGGGGAGACCAGGCCGCCATTGTGCAGGCCGACGGTGTGGTAGCCGTTCTCGCGCAGGTACTGGGCCAGGGTGGGGATGCGCTCGTCCAGCTGGGCAAGGTCGAAGCGCTTCGCGTTGTCGCGCGAACGCAGCCAGCTGCTCACGCGGTGGACCGGGGGGAGCAGCCCGGTGAAAATGGACATGTGCGACGTGGCGGTGGTCCGGGCCTGGCTCAGCGCCTGCATGAACTGGACGCTCTCGCGGCGGAAGGCGTCGATGTGCGGCGATGTTCCCAGCGGGCAGCCGTAGCAGCCCAGGTAGTCGGCACGCAGGGTGTCGAGCGAGATCAGGATGATGTTCGGCCGCGGCGCTTTTCCCGCGGCCCGGGTGATCAGCAGCGCCCCGGCGAGCAGGACGACGGCCCCGAAAACCGGGGCGATGTATTTCAGTGGCGATCGCCGCATGGTGAGGAAGTAGCATTGTGGCGTCAGGAAATCAATACCCGGCGGTCCCTCGGCGCATGGCGGCGCCGCCGCGAGCTTTGACTTTTGCCGCCTGCGAAAATAGAATGGAACGGTCCGCCGCCGCGGACGTTCCGCTGAGGAGCCGCCATGGAGGCCGTCATGAAAGGGCGCCGGGTTCCCCTGCTCGTATTCGCCACCTGCCTGCTGGCCTGTTTGCTGGTCTGGTCCGGCCATCACTATTCGATCGACGGCATCCTGCTCTTCCAGACGGCGAAGCCGCTGGCTTTTCGCGGGTCCTTGCGCATGGAACCGCCGGTGGTATGGGGCTCCCAGGTGGTCCACGTCAGCAAATACG
>DAHVOV010000376.1 GCA_027318645.1 Candidatus Aminicenantota bacterium | reverse complement strand
CCCTCCCCTTCCCATAGCATACCCCCCCGTGGAAGGATTTTGCAAGCGCCGGCCCCGCGGCCGCCGGGCGCGCCGCCCGGCGCCCGCGCCTGCGCCTTGGCTATATATGACTTCCATGGTATAATATCAACATGAAGAATAGAGCCCTGCTCCTGCTGGCCTGCGTATCGCTATTCGCCGCCGCTCTCCCCTGCCCGGCGCAGGGTGTAGGTAGCGCCCCGCCCGACTTTACCGTCACCGACACCGCCGGCGCCGAGGTCACGCTGTCGGCGCTCAAGGGCAACGTCGTGCTCCTCGATTTCTGGGCCACCTGGTGCCCGCCCTGCCGCGTCGAGGTCCCCAACCTGCTCGGCATCCACAAGAGCTTCAAGGACCGCAAGTTCGTGCTCATCAGCGTCAGCCTCGACCGCGACCTCGACGCCGCCCGCCGCTTCGTCCGCGAGAAGGGGATGGACTGGGTGCACGTCATCGACCGCCAGGCGGCGCGTGCCCTGGCCGAGAAGTACGCGATCGAGTACATTCCCTCCACCTTCGTCATCGACCGCCAGGGGCGGCTGGCCGCCACCCAGCTGAGCGGCGACGAGCTGAAAAACAAGATCGCCGAGCTGCTGCGCTAGCCCCGGTACTGCGAAGCCAAAGGCGCCACGCGGAACTGAAATCCGTACTTGGCGTACGGTAGACGGTGTACGGTAGACGGCAGCAGCAAAAAAATCCCATAGTGACAAGTGACGAGTAACGAGTGACAAGGAAGAGCAATCGCTCGGTTTATTCGGTTTATGCTGTTGCTAACACAAACACTAACACAAACACTTGTTCTGTGAGCGACAGGCCTGCTACTTGATCTCGACCTCGACGTCGAGCCCCTCGATCTTGCGGCTGATATAGAACGTCTTCAGCTGCACGAAGCCCGAGTTGTGCGACTTGGCGAACACCTCGCAGAAGGAGTTGCGCCAGTTCTCGCGGTTCTGCTCGAAGGCCGCCACCGACGTCGCCCGGTAGCCGAAGCCGGGGTTGAGGGTGAGCGGCGGGCTGGCCGCCCCCGGGGGCAGCGGCTCGCGCAGCGCCATCTGGTAGCCCTCGCCGATCGTCTTGCCGGTGTCCATGAAGCGGAAGACGCCCAGCAGGAACACGTAGCTCAGGTTCCGTCGCGAGACGTTGCGGACGCGGAACGTCACCTCCGGGGCCAGGATGACCCCCTTGAAGTCGGCGTCGTCCACCGTTTGCGTGACCTTCCACTGGCTGGATATGCCGAAGATCTCGACCGCCGCCTTGAGGTCGGCGGCCGTCATGGCCGTGTCCATTACCTTGCGCTTGTAGACCACGGCGAAGGCGGCCAGGATCAGCAGCGATACCACCCCCAGCCAGAACTTGGAATTCTGCCAGAAGGGGCGGCGGTACTCCTCCAGGATCTCCTGGCCCTGCGCCTCGGGGTTGACGGGGCTCGCGGACGGGGTTGGTTCCGGTGAATTCATGCGGGCTTCCTCGCTGCCGTCATTATACCACATCCCCGGCCGGAAAGGCGCCTGGCGGCGGGAAAACGGCGGCCGCCGCGGCAGCGGGCCGCCATTGACAAGCCGGGCGATTTGTTCTAAAATTCCCTGATGAAAGAGACCCCCGGCCGCGATTGGTTCATCATCCAAAGCAAGCCCAAGCAGGAATTCGAAGCCGAGAAGCACCTGCGCGCGCTGGGAGTCGAGGTCTACCTGCCGCTCTACGCCCGGAAGGTCCGCCGCAACCGCATGCGCGTCGAGCGCATCGCGCCGCTGTTCAGCGGCTACCTGTTCTCGCGCTTCGACCTGCGCGAGTCCTACCAGAAAGTGCGCTACACCCGCGGCGTCAAGGCCGTCCTCGGCCGCAACGAGACGCTGTGGACCCTGGCCGACGAGCGGGTGCAGGACATCCGCTCGCGGGAGAGCGGCGGCCTGGTCGTGCTGCGCCCGCGCCAGGCCCAGTTCCGCCCGGGCGACCGCATCCGCATCGACGAGGGCGACTTCGAGGGCTGGGAGGGGATCTTCCGCGAGGAGCTCCCCGACCGCGAGCGGGCCATGATCCTGCTGACCAACGTCCAGTTCTCCAGCACGCTCATCCTGCCCAAGCAGTACCTGGTCGCCCAGCGCTAGCGTCATGTTCCCATCACATATAGAATAAGGAGTCACCATGAAAGGAGTAACGGTTTGGTTCACCGGCCTGCCCTGTTCGGGGAAGACCACCCTGGCGCTCAAGCTGAGCGCCGAGCTCAAGAAGCGCGGCATCCTCACCGAGGACCTGGACGGCGACGTCACCCGCAAGTACCTGAGCAAGGGGCTGGGGTTCTCCAAGGAGGACCGCGATGAGAATATCCGCCGCGTCGGCTTCGTCTGCTCGCTGCTGACCAAGCACGGGGCCACGGTCACGGCGGCGTTCGTCTCGCCCTACCGCAGCATCCGCGACGAGATCCGCGGCATGATCGGCAACTTCGTCGAGGTCTACGTCAAGTGCTCGCTGGACGAGTGCATCAAGCGCGACGTCAAGGGCATGTACAAGAAGGCCCTGGCCGGCGAGATCAAGAACTTCACCGGCGTGTCCGACCCCTTCGAGGAGCCGCTCAAGCCGGAGCTGGTCATCGAGAGCGACAAGGAGAGCGAGGAGGTGTCGCTGCGCCGGATCATCGCCCGGCTGGAGGAGCTGGGCTATCTGCGGCCCGCCGGCGCCCTGGCCGTCCCCGAGTACCTGCGCCAGGACCTGCTGCGCATCCTGGCCCAGCAGAACTTCCCCGACCTGAACACCTTCGTCATCCACATCCTCAGCCAGTACGCGGCCCAGCACAGCGCCGCCGGCGACCTGTCGCAGTCCGAGGAGGACGCGGTGCGCGAGAAGCTGAAGAAGCTCGGCTACATCAGCTAAGGAGAACACCATGATCGTCAAACCCCACGGCGGCGAGCTGATCGACCGCGTGCTGTCGGCCAAGGAGCGCGAGGCCATCCTCTCCTTCGCCGACAAGTTCTTCAGCCTGGAGATCGACGAGGAGAAGGCCATCGAGGTGCAGAACATCGCCACCGGCGTGTTCTCGCCGCTGAAGGGCTTCATGAACCAGGAGGACTACCGCGAGGTGGTGCACAACAGCCGGCTGGCCAGCGGCCACGCCTGGACCCTGCCCATCGTGCTGCCGGTCGACCGCGAGACGGCCAAGAAGTTCGCCAAGAACGATACCATCATCCTGCGCACCCGGGACCGCGTCGTCGCCTCCATGCAGGTCGAGGACGTCTTCGCCTGGGACTTCGAGGAGTACGCCCAGAACGTCTTCGGCACCACCGACCTCAAGCACCCCGGCGTGCAGCAGGTCAAGGCCGGCGGCGAGCTCTTCGTCGGCGGCAGCATCAACTTCCTCAGCGAGCCCATCACCCACTTCCCCGCCTATTACCTGACCCCGCGCGAGACCCGCGTCCTGTTCAAGGAGAAGAAGTGGAACACGGTGGTCGGCTTCCAGACGCGCAACGTCTCGCACCTGGGCCACGAGTACGTGCAGAAGACGGCGCAGTCCACCGTCGACGGCCTGTTCATCAACCCGGTCATCGGCAAGAAGAAGCCCGGCGACTTCAGCGACGAGGTCATCCTCGACTCCTACAAGGCGCTGATCGACGAGTACTACAACAAGAACCACACGGTGATGTCCATCCTGCAGTTCGAGATGCGCTACGCCGGGCCCAAGGAGGCCATCTTCCACGCCATCGTGCGCAAGAACTTCGGCTGCTCGCACTTCATCATCGGCCGCGACCACGCCGGCGTCGGCAGCTACTACCACCCCTTCGCCGCCCAGAAGATCTTCGAGCATTTCCCCGACCTGGGCATCACCCCCATGTTCTTCATGAGCTTCTTCTTCTGCAAGAAGTGCAACTCCATCGCCAACGACAAGACCTGCCCGCACCCGCAGTCGGACCATATCGACTTCGCCGGCAAGATCATCCGCGAGAAGCTGGTCAACAAGCAGGTCCCGCCCGAGTCGATGATGCGCAAGGAAGTCGCCGAGGCGATCATCCGCCACGGCAAGCCGCTGGTCGAGTAGCCGGCTGCCGGTGGCGCGCAAGGGCGGGAACGGCCGGCCGAAGCTGCTGGTCATCGGCCTGGACGGCGTCTCCCACGAGATGCTCGCGGGCGGCGCCGGCCGGCCCTCGCTGCTGCCCGGCCTGCGCGACGCCTTCGCCGGCCAGGCGCGGCCCATGACGGTCTCGATCCCCGAGATCTCGGCCGTCTCCTGGTCCAGCTTCATGACCGGCGCCCAGCCCGGCGCGCACGGCATCTACGGCTTCGTCGACCTGGTCCCCGGCACCTACCAGTACCGCTTCCCCGACTTCCGCGACCTGAAGGTCCCGCCCTTCTTCGTCGAGCTGGGCGCAAGCGGCCGGCGCTCGGTGATCATCAACCTGCCGGCCACCTACCCGGCCCGCCCCATCCCCGGCGTGCTCATCTCGGGCTTCGTGGCCCTGGAGCTGGAGCGCGCCGTCTTCCCGCCCCGCTACCTGCCCTTGCTGCGCCAGGCCGGCTACCAGGTCGACGTCGACGCCGGCAAGGGCAAGGAGCGCAAGGCCGAGTTCCTGGCCGACCTGCACTGCGCGCTGCGCGTGCGCAAGCAGGTGGCCGACATGCTGTGGGAGCGGGAGGAATGGGACGTCTTCATGTTCACCGTAACCGGCACCGACCGCCTGCAGCACTTCCTGTACGACGCCTACGCCGACGCCGGCCACGAGTTCCACGGCGAGTTCGCCGCCTTCTTCCGCGAGGTCGACGAGGCGGCCGTCGATTTCCTGCGCCGCGCCCGGGACATCGGCGCCGAGGCCGTCGCCCTGTCCGACCACGGCTTCGGCCCCATCCGCCGCGAGATCTACCTCAACCAGGTGCTGAAGCGCCAAGGCTTCCTGGACTTCGACCCCGGAGGCGCCCGCGGCCTGCCGGGCATCAGCGGCCGCTCCCGGGCCTTCGCCCTCGATCCCTCGCGCCTGTATGTCCACCTGCAGGGGCGCTACCCGCGCGGCGCCGTCGCCGCCGCCGACCACGAGAAGGTGTGCCGCGACCTGCAGGCGTTCTTCGCCGGCTACCGCGTCGACGGCCAGCCGGTCGTGGAGCGGGTCTGGCGCGCCGAGGAGCTGTACCACGGCGGGCAGATGGCCGCCGCCCCCGACCTGGTGCTGCTCTCGCGGCCGGGGTTCGACCTCAAGGGGGGGATGGAGAAGGACGGCGAGACGGGGACCAGCCACTTCACCGGCATGCACCGCCAGGACAACGCCTTCCTGGCCTGCAGCCGCCCGTCACGGCTCCCGGAGCGGCCGACCATCTTCGACGTCAAGGGGCTGATGACCGGGCTGCTGGCTATTTCCCCTTGCTCTTCTGCTGATCGAGGTTCTGGGCCAGGGCGCGGATAACCGGGCTGACATTGCGGTCCTTGGCCAGCAGCTTCAGCTCGCGATCGTGCAGCTGCTTGACCAGGCTCAGGGCGCGGCTCACCGGCGTCTTGGGATTCTCCACCAGGGCCTGGATGAGGGCGTAGTTCTTCGTCCATTCGCGGTTGTTGGCGATCTTGCCGATGATCTCCCCGGGCAGGCTCAGGTTGCGGGCGTGGATGATCACCTCGTCGACGGCCATTTTCGGGCTGTCCAGGACGGCGCCCTGCACCAGCTTGTTGGCGTCCTTGATCAGCACCAGCCGCTCGGTCTTGTTGCCGGTCAGGGCCAGGCGCACGCGCTCGGACACGCTCATGCGGTTGATGCGCTGCAGGGTGGTCAGCGCCTCCTGCTCGACCTGCACCGGGTCGAGCGGCCCCGCCTCCTCCTTTTCCTCGGCGATGGCGCTGGTCAGCTCGATCATGACCTCGGTCTCGGGGATGGGCTCCGCCGCCTGGGGCTGCAGGTAGAACTCGCGCAGCTCGCGGACGCGGCCGCGGATGAAGGGGTTGCAGTCGGGGTTGGCCTCCATGCGCTCCAGAATCTCGGGGTAGGCGATCAGGCGGATCTGGTTCTCCAGCAGCGTCTCCAGCACCGCCGCCTTGGCCTGGGCGGCGATGCGCAGGATGAACTCCACCGGCACCGACTGGTTGTGGATGATCAGGGTCAGGATGTTGAAGTAGCCGACCTCCAGGGCCTCCTGCAGGACGTAGTCGACGACGCGCGTCTCGGCGTCGCGCTTTTGCACGTACTGCTCCTTGATCGGCTGCGGCACCAGCCCCAGCAGCTGCCGCGCCATGTCGCGGTGGCGCGGGTCGGGCAGGACGAAGACCAGGCTCTCCAGGTATTCCTCGTCGGTGAAGGCCAGCTGCTTGGCGAGCAGGTACTTCAGGAGCTCGTCGCCGGGGGCGCCCTCGGCGATCTTGAGCACCAGGGGGTTCTTGGAGACCATGGCTCAGCGGCGCAGGACGTCCGCCAGGGTGAGCGGGTCGACCACCAGCTTGACGGCCTCGGAGGCGCGGCGCAGGGAGCCGACCTCGCGTCCGTTGAGCCGCAGGCGCAGGGCCTGCGGGGAGGCGACGACCAGCGTAAGCCGGTAGCCCGAGAAGGCGACGCTTTCGCCGGGGCGAAAGACGCGCTCGGCGAACTTCTCGCTGCCCCGCCACAGGGAGAGCCAGCACGGGGCGTCGAGGTCCAGGCGCGCCTCCAGCGGCGCCTGCGTCAGGCAGGCCTGCTCCTGGGCCAGCTCCAGGTGGTTGGAGAAGGGAGGGATGGCCGGCGGGGCGGCCGGGCGCCAGGCCAGCGCCTTGTCCAGCCAGCGCGGCGGCCCCAGCAGCAGCCAGGCCAGCAGCGCCAGGAGGGCCAGCGCCAGCAGCGCGGCCAGCAGCGTGCGCCGGCGGCGGAAGCGGGCGTAGTTCATCTTGTGCATGTACTGGTCGGGCGGGAGCTCGTCGCCGGGGCGCAGCGCCTTCTTCAGGCAGTCCTGGTAGGTGTTGAAGAAGGTCGTCTCGTCGGCGCCGCAGGCCTTGAGGTAATTCTTGATGTAGTAATGGATGTAGAACGGGCCCGGGAACAAGTCGTAGTTTTCCTCCTCCAGCGCCTGCAGGAAGCGCGTGCCGATGCGCGTCTCGCGGGAGATGTCGGCGAGGGAGACGCCGCGCGATTCCCGTTCCTTGCGCAACGCGTTGCCTACGACCTTTTCCATGGCCTATTGGTAGCATAAGGCGCCGGGCAAGTCAATAAAGCGGAAGAGGGGCGAAGAGGGAAGAAAGTGGTCGTGATAGTGGTAGTGTTAGTAACAGCGTGAACCGAGCTATTGCGGCTGCTCGTCACGCGTCACGCGTCACTCGTCACGAAAGCACTGGAATAACTCGGGTGGGATGACACTCGCGGCCCAAGAAGGCCGCTCGTGCCACGCCGGGCTGCTGCCCGGCGTGGTCGAACCCAGGTACTGCGTGGGTTCGAACCCACCCTCGGAAGTGGATTCAAATAAAACGACAGCAGAGGAATCACACGACGTCACTTTAACTGAAACGGAGGAGAAACGGAGAGGGTGGGATTCGAACCCACGATCCGAGTTTACCCCGGATAACTGCTTAGCAGGCAGCCCTGTTCGGCCACTCCAGCACCTCTCCATGTTATGCCGAGGAGGGGACTCGA
>DAHVOV010000357.1 GCA_027318645.1 Candidatus Aminicenantota bacterium | reverse complement strand
GATTTTCCTGAAGCCCGAACGCGACGTCATTCCGCCTCCCGAGTACCACGACGCGGTCCTGGCCGAGGCGCTCGAAGTGCAGGTGGACATCGTCCCCGGCGACTGCTGCGCCGCGGCGCTGGCGCGCGGCGGCATGGACGCACGCGAGGCGGCCCGCCTGGTCGCCGACGTCAGGCCCGCCTACGACCTGGCGCGCATCCGCAGCGGCCAGGCCATGACGCTGTTCTTCGAGAACGGCCTGCTGCGCAACCTGGTCTATCCCGTCGACCGCGACCGCTTCCTGGAGGCGGTGCGCCTGCCCGGCGGCGGCTTCCGCGGCCGCATCGCCGCCGTCCCCTACGACGTGCGCCGCGAGACCGTCCGCCTGCGCATCGAGAGCTCCCTGTACGAAGCCACCCTGGCCAGCGGCGAGACGATGGAGCTGTTCGAGCCGCTGTCGCGCATGTTCGAGTACGACGTCGACTTCAACCGCGACATCCAGCCCGGCGATACCATCGCCGCGGTGGTGGACAAGAAGTACCTCGACGGCCGGCTGGCGGCCTACGGCGACATCCTGGCCGCCGAGCTGATGAACAACGGCAAGGCCATCCAGGTCGTGCGCTACCCGGCGCCGGGCGGCGGCAGTGGCTTCTACCATCCCGACGGCCGCTCGACCAAGCGCATGTTCCTGCGCTGCCCGCTGCCGTTCGTGCATGTCACCTCGCGCTACGGCATGCGCCGCCACCCGGTCATGGGCTACTCGCGGCAGCACAACGGCACCGACTTTGCGGCGCCCTACGGCACGCCGGTGCGGGCCACCGCCTCGGCGGTGGTGACCGCCCGCGGCCGCGACAACGGCCGTGGGAATTACGTCAGCCTGCGCCACGCCAACGGCTACGTCAGCCATTACTACCACCTGCAGCGCTTCGCCGCCGGGCTGCGCGCCGGCCAGCGCGTCGACCAGGGGCAGGTGATCGGCACCGTGGGCAGCACCGGGCTGTCGACCGGGCCGCACCTGCACTACGGGCTGGTCCGCAACGGGCGCTATCTCAACCCGCTGCGCCTGCAGTCGCCCAGCCTGGCGCCGCTGTCCAAGGAGGCGCTGCCCGCTTTCCAGAGCTATTGCGCCCTGATGCTGGGCCCGCTGTCGGCCCGTCCGGCCGCAAAGGCGCTGCCGCTGCCGCAGGCCAGGCCCGGCGCGCTGCCCCACGCAGGTGCGGGGCCGATCGACTCGCGCTAGCTCGTTATCGAAGCACAGGGAAGCCAAAGGGAAACCAGAGGGAAGATTGAGGGAAGAGAGAGTGGGAAAAGCCATTTCAGAAATTCTTTCCCACTATGTCTTCCCTCTGCCTTTCCCTCGGTCTTCCCTCTCTCTTCTCTGGAGAACCCATTGCATTCGTTTCGGGCACTGGAACTTGGTGCTTTAGTCTTACCCAATCGTACGTTGATGAACCTTGTCACAGGCAAAACGCCATATACCTCACAAGTCAGACTGGGCATGAAACTGCGTGAGGAGCCTCATTTCTCCCCGTAGACCCCGGCCATCCTGGCGATGGTGTCGGCTAGCAGGCGCCGCAGCTCCGGCGGCTCCAGGACTTCGGCGTCGGCCCCGAAGGGCAGGACGTCGCGCACGACCTCGCGGAAGTCGGCCACCGGGAACTCCAGCAGCAGCGAGCCGTCGGGCCGTTCCTCGACCTTCTGGCCGGGGAACCACACCTGGTCGCGGACCCGGCGCGCGCCGGCCGGGGTGAAGCGCAGCACGACCCGGCGCTCGGGCCCGTCGAAGAAGATGCCGTAGCGCTTCTCGATCCGCTCCTTGATCTTCCCGGCATCGGCATGGCGCCCGGCATCCGCCGCCAGCGCCTCGGCCGAGCGCATGCGCGACAGGAGGAAGTCGCGCACCGCCCGGCGCTCATGGCACCAGGCGATGAGATGCCAGTTGCCCATGTAGACCAGCAGGTGCAGCGGATCGACCTTGCGCCGGGAAGGGGACTCGACGGCGGCGGGCGCGTAGGTGATGGCCAGCTGCCGGCCGCGCGCCAGGGCGCGCAGCACGGCCTGGAAGACCGCCGGCTCGACGCGGGTGTAGCGCACGTTCTTCAGCGACACCTTTTCCTCTAGGCCCAGGAGGTCGAGGTCCATGTCGCCGCCGACCTTGCGCAGGAAATGGTCGTATTTCCTCTTCAGCTCGCGGTCGGGCAGGGCGGCGGCCAAACGGCGGGCGACGACCAGGGAGACGACCTCCTCCTCGGAGACCCACACGCCCGGGAACTGGAAGTTGGCGTCGGTGTAGCGGTAGCCGTTCTTCTCCGCCGAGTATTCGATCGGCGCGTCGAGGAACAGGCGCATGAACTCGATCTCGCGGGCCGCCTGGCGCCGCGAGATCTCGAACTTTGCCGCCAGGTCGGCGATCCTGGGGAATTTCCCGGCCCGCAGCCGCTCGTGGAACCACAGGTAGCGCTCGTACGCCAGCTTCTTGGCCATGGCCGCTTTATAGCAAGGGCGGCCGGTGTTTGCAAGGTTTCAGCGGTGATAACTCCGGCCGGACTTGAAATAGGATCTCGGGGCGGGCTTGGCCGCCGGGCGCTGGGCATGGCCCCGTCCGCGGCCGTTGCCGCCGCCGCGCTGTTCCTTGGGGGCAGGCCGGGCATCAGCTCCGGTCGCCCGGCTGGCGGCCTCGGAGTGGAACTTGTGTGCGGCGTCGACGGGGACGGCGGCGCGGATCGTCTTTTCGATGGCGCGCAGGAGATCGCGCTCGCTCGCGGAGCAGAAGGAGACGGCGTCGCCGCCGGCGCCGGCGCGGGCGGTGCGGCCGATGCGGTGGATGTAGACCTCCGGCTCCAGGGGCAGGTCGTAGTTGATGACGTGCGAGATGCCGTCGACGTCCAGGCCGCGGGCGGCAATGTCGGTGGCGACCAG
>DAHVOV010000345.1 GCA_027318645.1 Candidatus Aminicenantota bacterium | reverse complement strand
AGGCCATCATCGACCGCGAGCAGGGCGGATTCCGGCTCGCCTCCTGGGACTGGTGGCACTATGCCGAGAAGGTGCGCCAGGAGAAGTACGCCTTCGACGACTCCCTGCTGCGCCCCTATTTCTCGCTGGAGAGCGTCAGGCAGGGGATCTTCACCCTGTGCGCCAGGCTGTACGGCCTGCGCTTCGTCCCGCTGCCGGGGATGCCCGTGTACCATCCCGAGGTCCAGGTCTACGAAGTCAGGGAAGCCGACGGCCGGCACGTCGGCCTGCTGTACATGGACTTCCATCCCCGCCCGGGGAAGCGGGGCGGGGCCTGGTCGGGCGGCCTGCGCCGCGAGTATTACGAGAAGGGGAAGCGCGTGGCGCCGATCTCCACGCTGGTGTGCAACTTCACGCGGCCGGCGGCCGACGCCCCGTCGCTGCTGAGCATCGACGAGGTCAGCACCTTCTTCCATGAGTTCGGCCACTCGCTGAACACCCTGCTGGCCGACGGCGTCTACCGCGGCCGCAGCGTCCCGCGCGACGCCGTGGAGCTGCCCTCGCAAATCATGGAGAACTGGGTCCTGGAGCCCGAGCTGCTCGCGCTCTATGCCCGCCACTACCAGACCGGCGAAGCCATCCCGGCGGCGCTGGTGGAGAAGCTCAAGGCCAGCAGCCTGTTCAACCAGGGATTCGAGACCGTCGAGTATTTGGCCGCCTCCTTCCTGGACATGGCCTGGCACACGCTGGGCGCCGGCGAGGCCCCTGACGTGCGCAGCTTCGAGAACGGCGTCATGAACGGCCTGGGGCTGATCCCGGCCATCGAGCCGCGCTACCGCACCCCCTACTTCAACCACATGATCTCCGGCTATGCCGCCGGCTACTACAGCTACATCTGGGCCGGCGTGCTGGACAAGGATGCCTACGAGGCGTTCCGGGAGAAGGGCATCTTCGACCGCGCCACGGCCGACGCCTTCCGCCGCAACATCCTGGCCCGGCTGGGGACCGAGGACACCATGACGTTGTACAAGCGCTTCCGCGGCGCCGAGCCGCGGATCGAGCCGCTGCTGCGCAGCAGAGGGCTGCTGAAAGAATAAAAGAATAAGTGATAGTGATAGTGTTAGTGTTGGGAACAGCACATTGCTGTCCAAAATAAATTACTTTTTGGATAGACAATCAGTACAGTAAAGGGTTTTGGGACTAGGCAATTCGGGTTTTCAAAGTAGGTTGGGCTCTCGTAAGACTAAAATTCCAAGCACCAAGCACCAAATTCCAAACAAATTCCAAGTTCCAAATTCCAATGTCCCAAACCAAGAAGTAGATGGGTAGAAGGGTAAATGGGTAGATGGGTTGAAAATGAGGAGTTCGTTGTCAGTGCTGTTGCCCCATCAACTCATCTACCCAGCAACAAGTGCCGTTTTTTCGTTTGGTTCATTCGGTCATTGGTGTTTGGTGCTTATTTGGAATTTGGTGCTTGGAAATTGGTGCTTAAGTCCTACCAGCTTCTGAAAGTTATTTTGGACAGATCTGCTCATCACTCATCACTCATTACGCATCACGATCGCCCGAAAAAAGACCGCCGCTGCCGCTGATCCCACCGCTACTGCTATAACAACGGGGTGAAGTGGCAGATAGGTAGCGAGGGAATGCGGCGCCCAGGAAGGAACTCCGTGCCGTTCCTCTTGCTTGACCTCTCTATGCTTCTCTACCTCTGAAGATTGGCCTGCCGAGGGCCTTGCTGACACTGACACTGTCACTTGTTTTAACTGGAGTTCCTTGCGCCGGGGTTTTCCGCTATAATCCCCTCTTCATGAAAAGCCGCCTGACGCTGCTCGCCCTGCCGCTGCTGCTGCTGCCGGCCTGCGGCCGGCGGCCGCCTGCGCAAAGCGTGCTGCTCGTTTCCCTGGACACCACCCGCGCCGACTTCGTGGACAGCGGCGAAGGCAGCCGCGCCTGGACCCCCGAGCTGCGCCGCTTCGCCGCTTCCGCCTGGGTCTTCACCGAGGCCTACTCGCCCATCCCGCAGACGCTGCCCGCGCACCTGGCGGTGCTCAGCGGCCTGCTGCCGCACCAGCTCGGCGTCTACGGCAACGGGCTGGCCTATGACGGCCGCCGCCCCCTGCTGCCGCAGGCGCTGCTGCGCCGCGGCTGGGAGACCGCCGCCGTCGTGTCGCTGGGCACGCTGGGCCGGGAGAGC
>DAHVOV010000106.1 GCA_027318645.1 Candidatus Aminicenantota bacterium | reverse complement strand
CCACTGGCCGCCAGCCTCATCCAGATGGCGATCTCGCGCTCGCGGGAATACAAGGCCGACGAGGGCGCCGCCCGCATGACCCACCAGCCGGAGGGGCTGGCCGCGGCGCTGGAGAAGCTGACCGCCTATGCCAAGCGCCTGCCGTTGCCCGCCAGCGGCCAGACCGCGCACCTGTTCATCGTGTCGCCGTTCAGCGGCCGCAGCCTGATGAGCCTCTTCTCCACCCACCCGCCCATCGCGGAGCGGGTCGCCCGCCTGCGGGCGATGCGCATCGCCTGAGCCCGGCGCACGCTCCGGGCGGCGCGGCGGCGCGCTCAGACCTGCGTGGTGAGGAAGATCGCCGCCCCCATGTGCCCCATCTGGTCCTGGAGCTCCTCGATCTTGTCGATGTGGGCGTCCTCCTCGTTCAGGATCGTCTCCAGGATCTCGCGGGTGGCGAAGTCGGCCACCTCGCCGGCCAGCTTGATGGCCTGGTTGTAGGCGATGATGGCGCCGGATTCGGCGGCGTGGTCAGCGGCCAGCTGCTTGGCCGCGTCGGCGCCGATGGTGATCTTCTTCAGGCTGGTGACCACCGGCAGCCCCTCGAGGAAGAGGATGCGGCCGATCAGCTTCTCGGCGTGCTTCATCTCGTCGATGGCCCGCTTCTCGAAGTGCTTGTGCAGCTTCTCGTAGCCCCAGTTGGCGTTCATCTCCGAATGCACCATGTATTGGTTGACCGCCGTCAGCTCGTCGGACAGGAGCGAGTTCAGGACCTGGATCAGTTTCTTGTTCCCCTTCATGTTGACCTCCTTGGCGGGGATCCGGCCCCGCGTTGTTCCCCCATTGTAGCCGCCGGCGGAAAATAAGTAAAGTGGCCTGCCACTACAGACTGCAAGCACAGTAAAGGAGTTCGGGGCTAGGAAACTCGGTTTTCAAGACGCTGGCAAGGATCTGGTAGGATTAAAGCACCCAGTTCCAAGCACCAAATTTCAAATAAGCTCCAAATTCCAATAACCCAATGACCCAAACGAAGAAAAGAGACGTGCAATGGCTTTCGTTTAGGAAATTAGAATTTGGAACTTGGAATTTTTTTGGGATTTGGTATTTGGTGCTTGGAATTTTTCCCATCGCTCGCTCTTTTGACCCAATTCCCGTCCATGCTCATCCAAACCTATTCACGAAGTTACGTGAGGCACATAAGTTGATTTGGACAGATCTGGGAGCATGCCGTTTCCCGCTCCGCTGCGCGCAAGGCCCGCCGCCGCTCAATCCCGGGTCCAGCTCCGCACCAGCAGGCGCCGGTACAGCTCCTCCTGGCGCGAGACCAGCGTCTCGGCCGACCACTCGCCGAAGTCCTCGCCGGCGAACTCCCCCAGCCGCCGCCTCAGGTCCGCGTCATGGGCCAGGCGCAGGATGGAGGCGGCGAAGCCCTCGATGTCGTCCGCCGGGACCAGGAAGCCGTTCTCGCCGTGGCGGACGACCTCGCGGTTGCCCGGGATGTCGCTGGCCACGACGGCTTTCCCCTTCAGCCGCAGCTGCACCAGGCTCTGCGGCAGGCCTTCCCACAGCGCGGCGGAGACGCCGATGTCGAAGGCGTCCATGGCGTTCTCCACGTCGCGGATGAACCCCGGCAGGCGAACGTGCGCCGCGATGCCCAGCCGCGCCAGCTCGGCCTCCAGCTGCGGGCGCTGCGCGCCGTCGCCGGCGACGAGGAAATGGACGCGCGGTTCAACGGCGACCGCCCGGGCGGCGATGCGCGCCAGCCGCAGCAGGCCCTTCTGCGGCTTGAAGGGGGCGATGACGCCGCAGACGAAGGCGTCCGCCGGCAGCCCGAAGCGCGCCCGGGCCGCCCGGGCGTCGCCGCGTGCGCGGAACCTCTCCAGGGGGAAGCCGCTGCGGATGAGGGAATAGTTGTCCCACACCAGCTTCAACCGTCGCGCCTGCTCGACGTCGCCCTGGGAAACGAAGACGAAATGGTCGGTCAGGCGCCGGCAGGAGCGCTCGGCCAGGCGGTAGAAGGTCCTCTGCAGGAAGGGCTGGAAGGGGGAGAAGGAGAAGCCGTGGACCGAGTGGACGATGACCGGGACGCGGGCCAGGCGGGCGGCCGTTCGCCCCAGGATCCCGGCCTTGGACGAATGGGTGTGGACGACCTGCGGCGCGATGCGGCGCAGGAGGCGCGTCAGCTGCCCCAGCGCCTGGAGGTCGCGGCCGGGGCGGATCTCGCGTCCGAGGGCGGGCACGACGAGGTGGCGGTCGGCATCCGCCAGCCGGCTTTTCAGCATCCCTCCCGGCCCGCTGATCAGGTAGGCGTCGAAGCGGATGGGATCGAGGTGCTCGACGGTGTACAGGGTGTTGAGCTGGGCGCCGCCGAGCTCGAGCTTGGTCACCAGGTGGGCGACGACGATCGGGCCGCTCATGGCCGGTTGATGCGCCGCGCCGTTTCCCGGGCCTGGCGGATGTCGTCGGCCATGGAGGTGTAGTCCCAGGAGCCGTAGCGGCCGATGGAGTGGATGCCCAGGCGGAGCAGGTGCTCGCGGATCGCCGGGACCAGCCGCGGCCATTGGCGGTCGAAGACGACATAGGAGACGGGGATCGTCTTCAGGTCGAGGAACAGCAGCTCGCCGGCGGCGGCGATCATCCCCGCGCCCCGCAGCGTGGCCAACGCCTCCCGGCGCGCGGCGCGCTCGTCCAGCGGCCCCCGCGCGTCGATCGTCCTCTCCAGGTAGGCCGTCACCGCGTCCGCTGCCGGGTAATAGCCCGCGCGGTAGAAGGGAAAGCGCCGCTCGGGCAGGTAGGCCCAGTTCCAGCGCCGGCGGCGGCGCGCCAGCACGGCGTTGGCCACCAGCGTCGACAGGTGGCGCAGCTCCTGGCGCGGGAAGGGCAACGCCGGGCGCAGCAGGGCCAGGAGCTCGTTCAGCGGCACGGTGCTGACCAGGCTCTCGTAGCGGTAGCTGCCCGCGGAGGTGATGACCCGCCGCTTCCCCGCTTCCACGGCGACCACTTCCTCCCCGAGGCGGACGCGGTTTGCCAGCGGCGCTCCATAGGCGTCGATGAAGCGCTGCAGCCCGCCGCGGGGATAAAAGAAGACCGGATTGTAGCCCTCGGCGGAACGCTGTCGCCGGCGGGCGCCGGCCAGCACCTGCGCCCGGTTCGGGACCGGGATGCTCCCCTTGTCCATGCCGGGGATCAGGTCCGCCAGGCTCAGGCCGTAGAATTTCCCCAGGTAGGGGGAGAAAAAGAGGCGGAACAGGGTGGGGCCGAAATGGGCCAGCAGGTGCTCCTCGAGGCTGGCGGCGGCCTCCGCGGCGCCGGGAGCGGCAAGCATCTCGCCGAGGATGCGCCGCCGCTGTCGCGCCGGCAGGCCGGCCAGGTGGTATTGCAGGGAATAGGGGATGAAGCGCCCGCCGAGGAGCACGCGGCTGTCGCGGCGGTACTCGCGGAAGGGGAGGAAGCCCTCCACGTGGGAGCGGACCTCGGGCTTGCCCTGGAAGTGGAAATAGTGCCCGCCGTGGTCGAAGGCAAAGCCGCCGGCGCGGTACTGCCCCGCCAGCCCCCCGGCCCGAGCCTGCCGTTCCAGGACCACGAATTCGCCGCGCAGCGCCTGGGCGGCGCTGAGCCCCGTGATGCCGGCGCCGATGACGACGTTCATTCCATTTTCACCCCGGCCAGGCGCCATCCCAGCGCGACGAAGAGCAGGACGGCCAGGGCGCCGGAGACCAGGGTGAAGCGGGGAGTGGAAAAGAAGTTGATGACCACCAGCGCGCTGAGGGCCAGCTGCAGGAAAAGGATGGCGGCGACGGTCCGCCCCGACGACCAGCCCGTCCGCCGGCGCAGGCGCAGGGCGAAATGGTCGGGGCTGCCCAGGAAGGGCGAACGCCCCTTGAGGCTGCGCAGCAGGATCACGTAGGCCAGGTCGAAGAGCGGGATGCCCATGACGAAGATCCCCGAGACGAAGGCCAGGCGGTTGAAGCGGGTGTAGCTGACCATCATGGCCAGGGAGCCGATGATCAGCCCCAGCACCATGCTGCCGGCATCGCCCAGGTAGATCCGCGCCGGCTCCCAGTTGAAGCGCAGGAACGCCAGCAGGCCGCCGGCCAGGCTCGCGGCCAGGACGGCGACCAGGAAATCGCCGGTGTAGATCGAGACCAGCAGCAGGGTCAGGCAGCTCAGTGCGCCCACCGACGAGGCCAGGCCGTCCATGATGTCGATGATGTTGAAGGCGTTGACGGCGGTCAGGATCCAGACGAAGGAGAGGGCGATGTCCAGCCACTGGGGGAGGATCACCAGGTCGATGACGATGCCGCTCTTGAGCAGGATGTAGGTGGCCAGCACCTGGAAGAAGAACTTGATGGCCGGCGTCAGCGCCTTGAGGTCGTCGAACAGCCCCACCAGCAGCAGGATGGAGCTGGCGAAGAGGATCCCCAGCAGCCGCTGGTTGAAGGCGAACATCAGGCTGATCGGGGAGATGAAGGCGAAATAGACGATCAGCCCCCCCAGGTAGGGCACCGGCCGCTCGTGCTTCTTCAGCAGGCCGTCGGGCTGGTCGAGGATGCCGTAGCGGAAGGCCGCCTTCTGCGCCAGCGGCGTGCCGTACAGCGCCATCAGGAAGGAGAGGACGAACGAGAAGACCAGCACGATCTCATTCATGGTCGCGGAGCCACTTCCTTTTTTCACGGGCCCGCCTGAAAGCGGGGCCGGAACGGGCAAGGGCGATTATAATTTTGGGGGAACGGATTGTCAATGCGCCGATCCAGAGCAGGTCCCAGGCAGCGATGGCGGGCAGGAAGCGCCAGTCGCGGCGCAGGCGGAAGTTCTTGATCAGCGTCAGCCAGCGGTTCTTCACCAGGTGGAAGCGCAGCGGCGCGGGGCGGGCCAGGGCCAGGGAGAGGCGCGACGCGAGCGAGCGGGCCAGCGTGGCGCTGCGGAAATGATAGGCGATGACCCCGGGGGAGAACCAGGCCTGCATCCCCAGCAGGCCGGCCCGCCAGCCGATGTCGAAGTCCTCCCAGAACATGAAGAAATCGCGGTCATAATACTCCCCGCCCATCTTCAGCCGCTCCAGCGCGCTCCTCCTGAAAACGGTCGCCGCGCCGCACACGGAGAACACCCGCCTCTCCTCCGGCCGCAGGCGGTCCAGGGGGCGGCCGTAGCCGGTCTCGCGGGGATGGAGCGCCCAGGAGCGCTCCTGGCCCGCCGAGTCGACGGTGCGGCCGTCGAAGCGCAGGATGAGCGGGGAGAGCAGGGCCGCCTGCGGGCGGCGGGCGAAGAAATCAAGGGCCCGGCGGTTGAAGTCGGCGTCCAGCCGCACGTCGGCGTTGGCCACCAGGACCAGGTCGCCGCCGGCGCGGTCGATGCCCAAGTTGGCCGCCGCGGCATAGCCCAGGTTCTCCGGCAGCAGCAGCGCCTCGGCGCCGGGGAAGGAGGCGCTGAGGCGCGGCGAGGCGTCGCGCGAGGCGTTGTCGACGACGACGATGCGGCGGAAGGGGACGCTCTGGCCGGCCAGCGACTCCAGGCAGCGCGGGAGATACGCCTCCGCCTCGAAGCTGACGATCACCGCGCTGATGTCCATTGCCGGCCGGACCCGCCGTCGGCAACAGGGCTTAGATCAGGCCCAGGAGCTTGCCGCCCTGCTTGAACCCCGCGAGGATGAACTCCAGGTCCGCGTCGGTGTGGGTGGCGGTGAACGAGGTGCGGATGAGGGAGCTCTCCGGCGGCACGGCCGGCGCGATCACCGGGTTGGTGAAGATGCCGTAGTCGCGCAGGTACATCCACAGCTTGAAGGTCTTCTCCAGGTCGTGGATCAGCACCGGGATGATCGGCGTCTCGGTGTTGCCGGTGTGGTAGCCCATGGCCGTCAGCTCGCGGTTCATGATGCGGGTGATCTCCCACAGGCGCTGGCGGCGCCGCGGCTCGGCCTGGATGATCTCCAGCGCCTTGTGCGCCGCGCCCAGGGCGGCGGGGGTGATGGAGGCGGAGAAGATCAGGGCCCGGGCATGGTGCTTGATGTACTGGATGATCTTGCTGTCGCCGACCACGAAGCCCCCCAGGGAGGCGAACGACTTGGAGAACGTGGTCATGATCAGGTCGACGTCGTCCACCAGGCCGAAGTGCTCGGCCGTGCCGCGCCCCTTCGCGCCCATGACGCCGACGCCGTGGGCATCGTCCACCATGACCCGGGCGTTGTGCTTCTTGGCCAGCTTGACGATCTGCGGCAGGTTGGAGAGGTCGCCCTCCATGCTGAAGACGCCGTCGACGATGATCAGCTTGCCCTTGTCGGCCGGCTGGTGGGCCAGCTTGTCCTCCAGGTCCTTCATGTCGTTGTGCTTGAACTTGGCGATGTGGGCGTAGGAGAGGCGCACGGCGTCCATGATCGAGGCATGGACCATGCGGTCGATGACGATGACGTCGTCGCGGCCGGCCAGGGCGGAAATGGCGCCCAGGTTGGTCTGCATGCCGGTGGAGAAGGTCAGGGCCTCCTCCTTGCCCATGAATTCCGCCAGCTTCTTCTCCAGCTCCACGTGCAGCGAGTAGGTGCCGTTCAGGAAGCGCGAGCCGCAGGTGGAGGTGCCGTATTTCTCGATGGCGGCGATGGCCGAGGCCTTGATGCGCGGGTCGTCGAAGAGGCCGAGGTAGTTGTTGGACCCGACCATGAGGATCTTCTTGCCGTTCACCCAGACGTGGTTCCCCTCCACCTTCTCGATCTCGGTGAAGTAGGGATAGAGGCCGGAGTTCTTGTACTCCTCGACGCGGGTGAATTCGTAGCACTTCGTGAAGACGTCCATGTTTTACCTCTCGTTTGCTTCGTTGGCAGAGTTTTTATAGAATGACGGCATGAACATACTGGTCACCGGCGGCACGGGGTTCGTCGGCCGCCACCTGGTCGAGGCGCTGCAGGCCGAGGGCCATCGCGTCCACCTGCTGGTCCGCGACGAGAAGCGGCTGGCCGCCTGTCGCTTCGCCTCGGCGCCGGGGCTGGTGCGCGGCGACCTGTTCGCCTCCGCCCCCTTCCCGCCGGGGATCGAAACGGTCTTCCACCTGGCCGCGGTCACCAAGGAGCTGGGCGCGGGCGAGTTCGAGCGGGTCAACGTCGCGGGGACAGGGGCGCTCCTCGAGCGCCTGCGGCCGCTGCCGGGGCTGCGCCGCGTCCTGCTCCTCTCCTCGCTGGCCGCCGCCGGCCCCGGACGCTCCGCCGTGCCGCTGCAGGAGTCCGACCCGCCGTCGCCGGTCTCGCGGTACGGCCGCAGCAAGCTGGCCCAGGAGCGGGAGCTGGCGGGACGCAGCCCGGCGCCGTGGGCGGTCATCCGCGCGCCCATCGTCTTCGGACCCGGCGACATGGACATGCTGGACATGCTCCGCATCGTCGCCCGCGGGATCGCCCCGCGGCTGGGGCGGGCGCAGCGCTGGTATTCGCTGATATACGTCAAGGACCTAGTGCGCGGCATGATCGCGGCCGCCTTCAGTTCCTGCGGGAACGAAACCTTCTACGTGGCCAACCCGGAACCCGTCGAGTGGCAGGGGCTCATGGCGCAGGCGGCGCGGCTCCTGGGGAAAAGGGCGCTGCCGGTCACGGTGCCGTCCGCCGCCGCCTGGCTCCTGGCCGAGCTTTCCGAGCTGCGCATCCGCGCCCTGGGCCGGCGGGCGATCTTCAACCGCGACAAATACGACGAGATGCGGCACCCGTTCTGGGTTTGCTCGGCCGCCAAGATCGGATCGCAGCTTCACTTTCAGCCCCGCGTGCCGCTGGCGGCCGCCCTGGAGGAGACCCTGGCCTGGTACCGGGAAAGCGGCCTCCTGTGAACGGGGCTCATTTCTTCCTGATCTTGTAGTTCCGGCGCGAGACGAAGCCGGCCGAGAACTTCTGCGTGGTCTTCACCGACCAGTTGTCGGGAAAGAGCATGGTGAACACGACCTCGCCGCTGACGGAAAGGTTGCCCAGCAGGGCGTCCTCGCTCAGCGTGAAGGGCACCTCGATCTCCTTGCGCGGATCGAGGAACACCCAGTCCTTGTCCTGGGTGGTGGGCAGGTTGAGCTCCGAGCCGGCGAAGAAGATCTTGGCGAAAGACAGGCTCTCGTTCTCGTTCAGGCGGATCAGGAACTCGGGGTTGGCCGAGATGCGGACGCCCTCGCGCACGACGATCTTCATCTTCAGCAGCCCTTCTTCCCCCTGCAGGATCTGGCGCGGGGTCACCGAGCACTCGATCTTCAGCAATTCGTCCTGGCCGGAGGCGCTGCCGCCGGCGAGGAACAGGCAGCAAAGGAACAAGAAAAGGCTTTTGGTCATGATATAATTGACAGGTAATATACTATATTTCGGGGGTTTAGTCAACCCGCCCCTTGTCCCGGCGCATGCCCTTCAGGCGGGTTTGACCTTGTTTTTCAGTATGTCCGCCAGGGAAATGGGCAGGAAATACCTGTCCAGGGTCGTTTCCAGCATCTCCCATGCCTGGCGGGCCAGGCAGGTCTCGTGAAGCTCGCATTTCTTGCCCATCAGGCAGTCGGTGAGCGACACCTTCTCCCCGAAGGCGTCCATCAGCGAGCGGATGGTGATTTCCTCGGCCGGCCGGGCCAGCCGGTAGCCGCCATAGATGCCCTGGACGCTCTGGATCAGCCCGGCTTTCTCGAGGGGGCCGGCCAGCTTGCGCAGGTATTTGGGAGATACGCGCATCACGCGGCCCAGCTCGGAGGTGTTCACCAGCTTCCCCTCCTGGGCGATGGCGATCAGCATGCGCAGCCCGTAGCGTATCTTGGTGTTGACTTTCATCCCCGAAATATAACTTCTTCCAGTATATTTTGTCAAATCCAGCGGCCGGGCAAAAAAAAACCCTTGCTCCCGCCGGGGAGCAAGGGTCCTCGGATGCGGTCGGAGCGGGTTACTTTTCCTTGGCCAGGTCCTTGATGAACTGCTCGGTGGCCAGCTTGCGCTTGCGGAGCTCCTGGAACTTGTCGATCATGGCCTTGTACTGCTTCTCGTACTCGGCGACCTTCAGCGGCTCGGCGATCTCCTTCTGCTTGTAGAGCAGGCCCATGTACGCCCAGGGGTCGGGGAAGTTCGGCGAGAGGTCGGTGGCCTTCTTCAGGGCGCTGAAGCCCTGCTCGACGACCTGCAGGCGCTCGACCGGGCTCATGACGTCGGGCGGGGTCTGGTAGCTCTTGTTCCAGCAGACGACGCCCAGCCGGTAGTAGGCCTCGGCGAGGACATCGTTCTTCTCCTTCTCGTCCAGGCTGGACTCGCCGATCTTGGCGATGCGCAGCTCATGGTTCTTGATGGCGTCGTCCCACTTGCGCTTGGTCTGGAAGAAGTCGGCCAGGTAGAGATAGCCCTCGGGGTTGGCGGGATCGAGGGCGATGCGCTTCTCGTACATCTCGATGGCCTTGTCGTACTTCTGGTTGTTGTTGTAGAAGCCGGCGAGGGTGAAGTAGGTGGCGGGATCGTTGGGCGTGAACTTCTGCATCATCAGGTAGTACTTCTCGGCCTGGTCGAAGCTGCCCATCTTGTCGTTGATGTCGCCCAGCGACTGGATGATGTTCTTGTTCTCGGGATCGAGCTCCAGGGCCTTGGTCAGGTATTCGACGGCCTTGGCGCCGTATTCCTTGTTCTTCTCGGTGTCGTCGCCGGGCTTGTAGACCATGATGTAGCTGGAGCCAAGATAATAGAAGGCGGCCTTCAGGTTGGGATTGAGCTGCAGCGCGGCCTCGTACTCGGTGATCGCCTTCTTGTATTTCTCCTCGGTGTAGAACTTGTTGCCTGCCTTGAAGTGCTTGTTGGCCTTCAGGTTGTCTATCTTCAGCTTGTCGCAGGCCGTGAACGCGGTGATCAGCAGGGTGGAAAGGAACAGGATGAGCAGCACGGTGCTTAACTTTTTCATTGAGGACCTCCTAAAAACAAGAACTCTTTATAATTTAATATCGGGAAAAAGTCAAGTTGTCGCCCGCTTTTTTCCCATTTCACCTGACCCGGTAGAACCAGAGCAGGAAGAGCCACAGGTCATGGACGTAGGGGACCGGCTTGTTGTTGAGGAAGAGCCTGGTGGTGTCCTGTTCCTTGACCAGCTCGAACAGCTCGTGCATCGCCTCGACGTCCTCGGGATAGAAGCTGGCGTAGGCGCGATAGCGGTCGCCCTCGCCCTCCTCCATGAAATGGGGGTTCCGGCGGGCGAGCTCCAGCGCCTTCGCGAAGTTCCTGGAGAGCCGTTTCTGGAAGCGGATGGTGACCTTGAACTCGCGGTTGGCCTTGCGCGGGTTCAGGATGTTCTGGAGCTTTTCCTCCTCGATCTGCTGCCGGGCGTCCATGCCGCCATTATAGCCCATCGGCCCTCTCCGGTAAAGGCGCCGCGGCGCCCGCTGCGGGCAGCGGGCGCTTCTCCGGCCACAGCCATACCCGCCGCACGTCGACCGGGCGGTCGAAGCGGAGCTCGACGCGGTTGCCGTCGGTCCGCAGCGGGCAGCCGCGCAGGTCGAGGAACAGGCGGCGGCCGGAAAGCAGCGGCGGCGGCAGGGAGGCATTGTTCAGCCGGGCCGAGACCCCGGAGGGCGGCGACTTCAGCTCGACGGCCAGCGCATGGCGCTGCAGATGGAAGTCGCTGAAGGTGCGGACGATCTCGCTTACCGGCGCGAACTCGCCCACCTCGACCACGGCGGTCGCGCCCGACGAGGCGGCAAGCCGGCCGAAGCGCCTCAGGCGGCCGATGTCGGCCAGGATGCGCCCGCGGTCGAACGATCTCCGCAGTTGGAGGCGCAGCAGGTCCCAATGGATCACGACCCAGTTGACGGAATAGTCGTGGAGCAGGCGCCGCAGCCGGGCATCGGTCAGGAAGCCGTCCTGCCGCCGGCCGATGATCGCCGACAGCTCGCGCCAGTAGCGGACCGGCCGCGCCCGCCCCTTGCCGTTCAGCAGGAAATTGCGGTGGAAGCGCCAGTTCAGGAGGTAGGTCGAATTGCGCACCGGGTGGATGAAATGATAGGGGATCTCCAGCACGACCTGGTCGGCCTGGAAGGGAATGGCGGCGTAGGCGCCGGTGTCGCGGCGGGGGATGGGCCGCATGATGGACAGGCCGGCCGGCGGCAGATGCAGGTTCTCGGCCGCGACCAGCAGCGCCAGGGCGGCGCCCCAGCGCCGCGCCCGCGCGCCGCCTCCCGCCAGCTGCGGCAGCCGGGCCGCCCCGGCGGCGGCCAGGGCGATGAACAGCGGCAGCCCGGAAAAGAAGGCGCGCTCGATGAAGCGCAGGTCGCGCAGGGGCGGCAGGAGGGAGAGGACGGCGCCGAACAGCGAGAAGGAGCGCAGTCCCGGCAGGTATTCGAGCCTCAGCTGGAGCAGGAGGAAGCAGGCGGCGGCCAGCGCCAGCAGGCGCTCGCCGGCGGCGGCCTGCTTCCAGCCGCGCAGCAGCGCCAGCGCCAGCAGCGCCAGCCATGACAGGAACAGCGCCTCCAGCCAGGGGCCCGGCCGCGCGGCCAGGGCGATCAGCGCCGGCACCGGGGCGAAGAGGAGCAGGAAGGCCGCCAGGCGCCGGCCGGGACGGACACGGACGAAGAACAGGGCGATGCCGGCCAGCACTGCCACGCCGGGCAGGAGCGGCGGCGGCGCGTCCGTGCGCGGCGCCAGCCAGGCGGCGCGGCCGAAAAGGTCGGCGGGCTGGACGCCGCGGTTCCCCCCCGTCTCCTGCTGCTCTCCGCCCCGCTGCAGGTAGGGATAGAAGATCGCCAGCACGAGGAGCAGCGCCAGGAGGAACCACCCGGCCAGGCGGAGCAGCCGGCGCAGATCGACGAGGCGCAGCGCCCAGGCGGCGAGGACGGTCCCCGGCAGCAGGAAGACCCAGGTCACCATCCCCGTGTGGATGCAGGCGAACATCTCCATGAAGGAGAAGGCGGCCGCCGCGGCGGCGTAGCGCTGGGCGCCGCTGCGGAAATAGCGCAGCAGGAAGAACAGGATGTATGGCACCCAGAAGCGCGAGAAGAAGTTCAGCCAGGCGAAGTGCAGGGGGTTGACGGGATGGACGATGTACAGCAGGGAGAAGGCCAGGGACGCCGGGACGCTGCCCGAGGCCTCGCGCGCCAGCAGGAAGCAGCCGAAGGCGCCGGCGATCAGCCCCAGGATGATGTAGAGGTTGGCGCTCTGCTCCAGGTTGAGCCCCGCCAGGCGGAACGCCTTGAAGAAGACGGAGATGCCGAACAGCGGGTGGGTGCGTGTCAGCGGCCGCGACTCGGGGTAGAACATCGGGAAATGGTACTGGTCGCGCAGCTCGGCGTGGATCGCGTGGTCGACGATGCTGAGGATGAACTTCAGGTCGTCCTGGTCGCCGTAGGGCACCTGCTCCGAGAAGCGGGCGAACGGCCCAGGATGAAAGAGGAGCGCCAGCAGCAGGTAGAGCAGCAGCTGGGCGAGGAGGAGGAGCGCCCTGCGGCGCCGCGGCGCGGCCATGCCCTAGAGATAGCCGAGCGCCTTCAGCTCGCGGACCATGTCGGGCGACAGCTTGGACGGGTCGAACTTGATCCTCGTCCGCTGGTTGTACTTCAGCTCGCGGACGAGCCGCGACAGCTGGGCCTGCAGCCGGCCCCTCTCGGACGGGGCGCGATCGGCCAGGTCATCCTGCTCGAAGGGATCGCGCTCCAGGTCGTACAGCTCGCGCGGGCGGATCGGGTACGGGGTGCCGCAGTTGCTGATGAGCTCGATCCCCTCGGGATTGGTCACCAGCGTCTTGGCGCCGCTCTTCAGGGTCAGGATCTCGCTGCTCTCGCCGCTCTCGGCCAGCAGGGCCCTGCCCTCGGGGAATTCGCGCTTCAGCGCCACCCCCTGGAACTGGGCGGGAACGGCGATGCCCAGCATGTCCAGGATGGTCGGGGCGATGTCCAGGATCGAGGTGGGGCGGCGCGAGACCGCGCCCCGCTTCTGGCCGGGCTCCTTCACCAGCAGCGGGATGTGCAGGCTGGTCTGGTAGGGGGAGGGATAGTGGTAGCAATAGCGATGGTGCTGGTAGAGGTCCTCGCCGTGGTCCGAGAACACCATGATCAGGGTGTTCTCCCAGAGCCCCTTCTCCTTCAGGCGGGCGAAGATCTCGCCCAGCCAGGCGTCGACCTGCAGCAGTTCGCCGCCGTAGCAGTTGCGGACATGGCGGATGTCGTCGGGCCCGGCCTGGAACTCGCCGCGGGTGATGCGGCACAGCCAGGGGTTCCTGGCCTTGAAGCCCTGCCCGACGGGGCGCGGCTCGACCCGCCGCAGGAAGGCCGACGGCGGGTTGTAGCCGGCATGCACGCCCAGGAAGTGCATCCAGAGGAAGAAGGGCGCCTGTTCCCCGATGGCCTTCAGCTCGGCCCGCGCCCGGTTCATCAGTATCTTGTCCTTGTGGTTCGAGTTGATCGCGCGCTGGAACCCGCCCACCTTGAGCTTGTAGGCGTTGGAGTTCATGGCCATGGTGAAATAGCCGTTGTCGGCGAGGATCTGCGCCAGGCTGATCTCCTTCTGCGGCAGGGGGATGCCGTTCATCAGGACCAGGTGCTGGAAGGGGTAGCGGCTGGTGAAGAGGGACGCCAGCGCCGGGAAGGTGGCCGACTTGACGGTCTGGGCGTCGAGGTAGAGGGTCGACCGGCCGGCCAGCGCGTCGAGGTTCGGCGACAGCGGCGGGAACTCGCGGTTGCGGCCGAGCAGCCGGCGGTAGGGGTCCACGTAATCGGCGCGCAGGGTGTCGATGGAGATGAGGATGATGTTGGGCCGGTCCGAGCGTTTTTCTTCGCCGCTGGCGCGCACGTAGCTCGAGACCAGATGGGCCGACGTCCCGCGGCTGGTGTTCTTCAGCCGCACCTCGATCCGCTCGCCCGCCTCCAGGCGGAGGGGGATCCCGATCTGGGGGCTGAGGAAGACCGCCAGCGACTTCTTGTCCGGAAAGACCTCGAATTCCCTTATCGTCTGGCTGAAGAGGGAACGCCCCTGCCCGGTGACGGTCAGGTCGGTGCGCGGCTCCCCACTCTTGCCCAGCAGCAGCAGGCGGAACCGCAGCTCGAAGGAACCGGAACGGGTCGCCTGCCAGGAGATCCCCTTGGCCGGCACTCTCAGGGAGGCGAAGGACTCCGAGCCGTCGGGCAGGGA
>DAHVOV010000102.1 GCA_027318645.1 Candidatus Aminicenantota bacterium | reverse complement strand
TTGTCAATCCCAAACCGAGGGCACTATTAAAAAAAAACAATGAATCACACAGAAGTTACCCTGAGGTTTCACCGGGTTACACGGAGACTTTTGATACAGCTCCTGTTTATCAGGTCGGGGGATGCAGCCTTTTTTGGAACCATGACCTGAACGACTGCATGTTTTTAAGCTGGTATGGAGGGCCATGCCGGCGGCGGCGAGCAGCGCGGCGAACAGCAGCGCCAGCGCGACGTTGCCCCGCTCTCCTTTGCTCATGCCATGTTGAGCAGGAAGATGTAGCCGCGCACCTGCTCCTTGCGGTCGACCTCGATGCGGTACAGGACCGAGTTGGCGTCGGGGAAGTAGGTGACGTAGAAGTCGCTCACCTCCTCCAGCAGCGGCTGGAAGGAGCCGCTGTCGCCGCGGCGCTGCAGCTGCCGCCGGGCCGGGGAAAAGCGGTACTCGGCGCGGCGCAGCGCCACCACGGTGCTGTCGCGGGGGAAGTCGCTCTCCAGCGGCCGCTTCAGCACCAGGGCGCCGTCCAGCCGGTACTCGACCTCGTTCAGCTCCCAGGAGCGGCGGCGGCGGTCATACAGGAGCAGCGCCCGGCCCTTGGCGAAGCACTCGCCGGCAGCGACGCGCAGCGACTGCTGCCCGCGCAGGGCCCCCTCCAGCAGCGGCTCGTCGGCGACGCCGTAGGTGCAGGCGAACGAGGTCGTCGTGGCGGCGAACGGGGCGATGGCGGCGAAGGGCCGCGCCTCCTGCAGGCGCATGCCGCACTTGTTCAGGTCGGACTTGATGGCGTCGACGGCGTGGAAGATCGCCTCCAGCCGCTCCTGGCCGGCAACGATCTTCCGCTCCAACTTGGCCGAGCCGGTCGAATGGGCGATGATCACGGTGAGCACCCCCAGCCCCAGCGAAAGGGCGACCAGCATCTCCAGCAGGCCGAACCCGCGCATCACGGCCGCACCTCCAGCAGCAGCCGCGAGCGCTGGAGCGCCAGCGCCAGGGAGCGGCCGCCGGAGGCCGCCCGCAGCCGCAGCCGCTTGAGCGCCGGCGAGGAGTCCTCCACGCGCCAGTCGACGCGCACGTCGTCCTCGGCCTTTTCATGGCGGCCGGCGGCCAGTTCAGCGGCGTCGAAAGGGCGCGACAGAAGATAGTTCTTGTAGAATTCCAGCTTGTCCACCAGCCGGAAGCGCAGCGCCGCCCCGCGCGTCTGGGTCAGCGCCGCGGTCAGCACGCGGGCCCCGGACAATACGGCCAGCATGGCCACCGCCAGCGTGATCATGGTTTCGATCAGCGTGAAGCCTCGGTTCATGGTTTCCTCCTGGCGGCAGGGATTCAATCCACATGCCAAGGCGGGCCCGTGGCGAAGAAGCCCTTTGCAAAAGGATTTCCCGGGCATTGCCGCGATAGCCGCCGTATCGGCCGCTTTACCCCGGAAGCGCTGCAGGTAAATTATTCTTTACGACCGCCATAGGGGCCGTCGGCAGCACGTTCGTCTATTTTCCTTGATTATCGGCGATCCCCGATCTTTGCACACAGGAGGCCATCCTTGGCACGATTCCTGAATGGCCACTGGCAGGAGGTCACACATGAACAAAACCAAAAACATTCTCACCCTGCTGGTCATCCTGGCGATGGCCGCCGTTTCCCTCGCTGCCGTCGACCAGCCGTCGCCGGCCGGCGCCGGCAAGCAGCTGGTCAACATCAACAGCGCCGACACCGCCCAGTTGGCCAAGCTGCCGCAGATCGGCGCCAAGATGGCCCAGCGCATCATGGAGTACCGCAAGAGCATCGGCGGCTTCAAGCGCGTGCAGGACCTGCTGAAGGTGAAGGGCATCGGCGAGAAGGTCTTCGCCAAGCTGCAGCCGCTGATCACCATCTGACAGAGCGGCAGCCGGAACCGACCCCGCGCAAGGAGACGCACCATGGAAGAAAAGATCAAGGAGCTGAACCTGCTGCTGATGTTCCTGACCGGCTGGGAGGAGGACTCGCACAAGAATCCCGGCGAGCGGATCTTCCGCGCCTGGAAGGGCTACCTCTTCGAGACCCTCAACAAGCTGGCCGATGACAAGCTGATCATCCAGTCGGCCAACACCAAGTCGGTGATGCTCACCGCCGCCGGCCGGGAAAGAGCCCTGCAGCTGAAGAAGCAGTACCTGAACGCCTGATCCCCGTTCCTCCTGTCCTGAGGCGCGCCGTCCCGCCCGGCGGGCGGCGCGCCTCTTTTTTCAGTGACAAGCGACATGCAGCGGCTTCTATCACTACGGTTCCATGCTCGTTTTGTTATTGTTGACTCGCCTTGAAAAAGGAGCGCGCGATGGACGATCCCCCGGGGCTGATCCCTCCCCACGGCGGCTACCGCAAGCTGAGAAGCTTCCAAGCGGCCCAGTTGGTCTATGACCTGACTGTCGCGTTCTGCGACCGTTTCATCGACAGGCGCTCGCGCACCCACGACCAGATGGTGCAGGCGGCACGCTCGGGGGTACAAAACATTGCCGAGGGGAGCATGGCTTCCGCCACGTCGAGGAAAACGGAGCTCAAGCTGACCGGGGTGGCCCGGGCCAGTTTGGAGGAGCTGCTGCTCGACTATGAGGACTTCCTGCGCCAAAGAGGGCTCGCGCGCTGGCCGAAGGATTCAACGGGAGCGATCGAACTGAGGAAATTTTTCCTGTCGGACCAGTCGGACGAGTCGGACCGATCTGACAAGAAAGCTGCATGCACTCTGGCAAACTCAGGTCCGGAAGAGGCAGCCAACGCCTTGATCTGCCTGGTCAACCAGGCCAGCTTCCTTCTGCATAAGCAACTGCAATATCTGGAAGGGAAATTCCTCAGCGAAGGGGGGTTCAGCGAGCGCCTGTACCGGCAGCGCCGGCTTCGGCGCGACGGATCATGAGCGGACTTAAGAAGCGGTGCCTTCTTGCGCGCAGGCAAGCAGAACTTCGCACAAGGATTTGATTAAGTTCCGCATCCATGCCATCACGAAACGAGATCCTTTGACGTGAAGTGTATTAGACAGTTTCGAGCTCTCATCATGCTTCATAACAGTTCGTTCCATTGCCGTTCCGAATCACGAATTACGAATCACGATAGCTCGATCCAGCGCTGTTCCTCGTCACGCGTCACGACCGATCCTTCGTTCGCTGCTGCCG
>DAHVOV010000282.1 GCA_027318645.1 Candidatus Aminicenantota bacterium | reverse complement strand
AACACCACCGATTCCATCATGGTCACCGACACCGACTTCCGCATCACCTACATCAACAAGGTGGGCGAGCAGTTCTTCGGCTACACGCTGGCGGAGCTCAAGGGACAGACGCCCGGCCTGTTCAACGCCGATCCGCAGGCGGAGGAGATCCAGCAGCAGATTTACGAGACCGTCGCCCGCGGCGACACCTACCTGGGCGTGTCACTGAACCGCCGCAAGGACGGCTCGACCTTCTACTGCGAGTACAAGGTGATGCCGCTGCGCGGCGGCGACGGCCGCATCCGCTCCTACTTCTCGCTGCAGCGCGACATCAGCGAGCGCATGCTCAGCGAAGAGGTGCTGCGCCAGAACGAGGAGATGTTCCGCCGCACCTTCGCCGCCATCCCCAACCCGGCCTACATCTGGGCGCGCCAGGAGGACGGCTGCCTCACGCTCGACCGCTTCAACCTTGCCGCCGAGGCGATCACCCACGGCCGCATCCGCGAGTTCCAGGGCATCGAGGTCGACCGGCTCTACGCCGACCGCCCCGACTTCGCCCGCAAGATCCGCCTGACGATGGAGAGCGGCCAGGCGCTGAACGAGGAAGTGAAGTACCGCTACCGCTCCACCGGCGAGGAGAAGTGGCTGGTCGTCGACTACGTGCCCACGGCGCCCGGCCGGGTCATGGTCATCACCCGCGACGTCAGCGAGCGCAAGGAGGCCGAGGCCAAGCTGCTGGCCTACCAGGAGCAGCTGCGCGCCCTGAGCTCCGAGCTCACCCTGGTCGAGGAGCGCGAGCGGCGGCGCATCGCCTCCGACCTGCACGACCAGATCGGCCAGAACCTGGCCCTGTGCAAGCTGAAGGTCGCCGCCCTGGAGAAGGAGCCGGGGACCGACGCGGTCCGCAGCGAGCTCTCCGCCGTGCGCCGGCTGCTGGAGTGCAGCATCCAGGACGCCCGCTCGCTGATCTTCGACCTCAGCCCGCCCATCCTCTACGAGCTGGGCTTCCTGGCGGCCCTGGAGTGGCTGGCCGACCGCATCACCGAGCAGTACCACGTCATGGTGGAGTTCGAGAACCAGGCCGGCGCCGTCGCCCTGGAGACCGACCGCGGCGTCATCCTCTTCCAGGTGGTGCGCGAGCTGCTGGTCAACGTGGGCAAGCACTCGCGCGCCGGCCGCGCCAAGGTCATCGTCGCCTTGGGAGAAGGGGTGCTGCGCATCCAGGTCAACGACGACGGCCAGGGCTTCGACGCCTCGCGGGCCTACGACCCCAAGGAGCGCGAGGGCGGCTTCGGCTTCTTCAGCATGCGCGAGCGCCTCAACTACCTCGGGGGCGCCATCGAGATCCGCTCCAAGCCGGGGGTGGGCACGCAGGTCTTCCTGACGCTGCCGCTGCCCGCGCGACCGGCCGCGGAGCCAGGGAGAGACAAGCCATGAGCGTGAGGATCATCATCGCCGACGACCACAAGATCATGCGCGACGGCCTGCGCAACATGCTGGACAAGGAAACGGGCATGGAAGTGGTGGCCGAGGCCAAGAACGGCCGCGAGGCGCTGCGCCTGGCCGAGCAGCTCCGCCCCGACATCCTGATCATGGACATCTCCATGGACGACCTCAACGGCATCGACGCCACGCGGGCGCTGGTCGCCAAGGCGCTGGGCACGAAGGTCATCGCCCTGTCCATGCACGCCGACAAGCGCTTCGTGGCCGGCATGTTCGAGGCCGGGGCCATGGCCTACCTGCTCAAGGACTGCTCCTACGACGAGCTGCTGCAGGCCGTGCGCCAGGTGCTGGCCGGCCGCACCTACCTCTGCTCGATGATCTCCGGCGTGGTCATCCGCGATTACATCCAGCGTATGCGCCGCAACGAGACCTCGGTGCTCAGCCCGCGCGAGAAGGAGATCCTGCAGCTGATGGCCGAAGGCAGCACCACCAAGCGCATCGCCGACCAGCTGAAGGTATCGGTGAAGACGGTGGAGACCCACCGCCAGCACATCATGGAGAAGCTCAACATCTTCAGCATCGCCGAGCTCACGAAATACGCCATCAAGGAAGGCATCACGTCGCTGGATACGTAAGCTTGCGATCCTTCGTGACGAGTAACAAGTGACAAGTGACGAGGAGCGGCATTTCCAGTGCATTTTACCTCTCCTCCTCGTCACTCGTTACTCGTCACTCGTCACTGAGCACTCCTGCTGTTAATACCTGGCCATAGGGGATTCCCCGATTGTCAGGCGCTCAGGCCCACTACATACTATTGGCAAGTTCGTCACATAGGGTCACAATGTAAGGGGGGAGAGGGGAAGGATTCTTCCCCTTTTCTCTTTTAGCGGCAAAAAGCAGTGTTAGTGTTAGTGTTTGTGTTAGCAACAGCAAACTAGCGAAAATTTAGTGATAGTGATAGTGGTAGTGATTGGAACAGCAAAGTAACGAAAGGGGAAAAACAGAGTTTTATAAATATTTGGTCATTGATGTTCATTGACCTGGCTCTGCTACCACTATCACTACCACTACCACTTCTGTCTTCGGCCTTGCTAATGTGCCTCGAAAATTGGTATGATTCCCCTCGATGAAACGGGCATTGGCGATCTTCCTCCTGCTGGCGGCGGCAGGGATCCCGGCGGCCCCGGCACAGGCCCGCCTGGAGAACATCCGCTACTACGCCTATCCCG
>DAHVOV010000281.1 GCA_027318645.1 Candidatus Aminicenantota bacterium | reverse complement strand
ATGGTCTCCGCCATGCGCCGCGTCTCCGCCCCCAAGGCGTCGCCCAAGGCCGATGCGCCTGCGGCCAAGGAAGCGAAGTCCAGATAGCCCCCTGACCTGAGCGGGCCATGTGAACCGCAAGGGGGACGTCATCGCCGGCGTCGAGCCGCGCACGGTCACCGTGGCCTCGCCGCGAACGAAAAGGCGCCCGTCGAAGCGGGATCCCGGGGTTAGCGGGTCAGGAGGCGGCGGCCCGCAGAGCGGCGTCGATGGCGCCTGCCATGGCCGCCATGGCCGCCACCGCCTCGGCGCTGCTCTCGTAGGTCGTCAGCGAGACGCAACAATCGCCGCGACGGAACATGACCTGGAAATCGTCGAGGACGCAGCCGTCGCCGAAGCGCGGCGAGGTCTCCAGCCCGGCGTTGATCTCGGCGAAAAGGGCGGCGGCGCCGGCGGCGGTCGCCATCTTGTAGATCTCGACCCGCACCTCGCGGCTTCCGCTCGCGTAATCCTGGACCACCAGGCGCTCGAAGCCGTGGCGGTGATACAGCTCGGCGCCGCCGTCGACGTGGCGGTAGAGTTCGGCGCCGGCGAACCGCTGCGCCTCGCCGCGACGCACCCAGCCCGGCGGCATGGCGTCGCTGGGCAGCAGGGCGAGCAGGGGGTCGGGAGCAGCGGCCAGCGGCAGCGCCAGCAGCAGGAGCAACGGCCAGGCCCGGAGAAGGCGCGCGGCCGGCTTTCCGCGCATGCTAGCCCAGCTCGATGACGCGGACATCGATCGGCCTCCCCTTGTGAACGCCCAGGCCGAGGTTCTCGGCCACGGCAAGCCCAACATGGCGCTGGCGGACGGCGTCGGCCTTCTCCGCCGCCAGCCGCCCCGCCGCGATCTGCTTGGCCAGCAGCGTCTCGAAGCCGACGCTGTCCAGCGCCACCGGGTCGGAGGCGACATACAGCCGCCCCAGCGGCCAGACGAACTGCGGCGCCGGCACCGGCCCGCGGTCGTACTGGCCGCGCAGGCCGTCCATGACGTTCAGGACGACCTTGTCGCGCACCGGCGGGAAGGCGCACACCTCGGCGATGAAGCGCTCGATGAAGAAGTGGCCGCGCGGGCAGTTGGTGGTCACGCCGAAGGCCAGGTTCTTCATGGCCATGGTGATGAAGGGGACGCCATGGTGCTTGAACGACGGGATGTTGATCACCTTGTCCACTCCCCCTTCCGCGCGGCCCCGCGTCAGGATGCGGGGGTAAAAGCTCTTCGTGCCGCCGTGGAACATCTCCTCGAGGTAATTCTGGTCGTCGGGAAGCGAGACGTCGGCCTCTTAAAACACGTTCTCGTCCCAGCGCTCGATGCCGCCGGGAGTGTTCTTGCCGTCCTTCACGATGAACCAGTTCAACAGGTAGGCCTCGACGCCGGGATGGGCCTTTTCGGGGATATAGGTCTGGGCGTGCTCGTCGTTGAAGCGGTGCCAGACCAGCATGTCGCGGCGCGGGATGCCGGCGCTTTCCAGCCCCTCGACCACGGCCTGGATGACGTCCCAGGTGACGCCGCTGACCTTGTGACCGACCGGATTGAACTTGATGCCCACGCGCTCTCCGGGGCTGACGAAGCGGCGCCGGGAATCGCGGACGTCGCGGTCGCCGGTCAGCGCCTTCAGGCCGGCCGCCAGCATGCGCCGGGCCGCCCCGGGTAATGGTTGCAGCCCGTCCAGCCCGCCGGGGTGGCGCACCTCGGCAACGATCCCGGGATAGGGGCCCGGCATCGACCAGGGTTTCTTGGGCTGGACCAGGGCCGTCTGGATGTTGCTCCGCACGGCCAGCGGATCGGGTCGCGGCGCCGGCGGCGGCTGCTGGGCGCGCGCCGTCGCGGGCAGCAGCCCAGCCGCCGCGGCGGCCCCGGCCGTGACCAGGAAACTGCGGCGGTCCAGTCCCGGCGATTGCGGATTTGCGGCGTTGCCCTGCTTTTTCATTGGCGGCCTCTCTGGTGCTGAGTTAGACGAATCCAGAAATGGATCATTTAATTACTACGCTGCCTGTCTCCCCGCGGTTTTGGTTTGTCCCCCAATTTAAAAATCTCAGGCAAAGGACTATCATATAGATCTTTCAGGTTTTCGTGGAGGTGCGTTATGGGAGTACTGCAGTACTTTTCAGCCTCGGAAAGAGACAAGCGTGACCAGGCAAAGCAGCAAAAGGCATGCGAGGAAAAAAAGCGCAAGGCAGATGACCTCGTTCGCTCCCTCTTGGAGCCGACGAATCTCCAGCTCGCCGAGTACATTGGTCGAACCAAGGCAATCGAGGACCTTTGCGGATGGCCTCCGGAGAGGGAATACGCCGAGATCTACCTCAAGGTGCTTGGATTTCGCGCGATGGCCGAGCTGTGGCTTGCGGAGAATGTCCATCTTCTGCAGTTTTACCCTCGTGGCGGAGGAGTTTCAGGCAGCAGCAACGTCTTAACCTGGAATCGTGCCGCACAAGCGGCCCTTCAGGCCGTTGAACGGGGCAAGTTTGCTCTCCATGCCCTTGGTGTGGAAAACGCCGCACCTATTTCGGGGTTCTTCGATGGGCTCCAAGTTCGAGCGGAGAAAGCGCGGGGACTGGGACTGCAAGATGCAATTCATCTACCTACCTTCGCACGCAACCGCGTCGGGGGCTCGGCGATGTTATCACCCGAGATTGTTGGCGCGGCCAGGAAACCTGGGACGATGGAAGTGCGACTCGATCAAACCTCGATTCCCAGGGATCTACGAGAATCCACGGCGGGTTGGCTGCACAACAGGATTGCCATCTCGGAGGAAGGGTCGCTGGACTCAAGATCGCTGAACTTCGCCGGAGTGCAGATCATCATCGCGGAGGACCCCTCCGATACATGGCAGGCCAGGATCGAGGACATGAGCAAAGCGCCGCAGCAATCAGTCGAAACGGAGGCCCGATGCCGCATGATCCCCGGGATTCGGTCTCTTATGATGTCCTTGAGCCAAGGGTTTATGAAATACCTAGGTGGCGTAGGTCCCTTTCGCCTTCATGGGGGACTACCTCTTGCCGATGAACGGAAGTTGCCCATGAAACCTGACACGGAGGCTGTGACCCTTTGGATCTCCCAGGGCCCTCATGCCGGTGCGACAAGCTTCAATGTGGCCGTGCTGGTGGTCGACGTGCCCGGGCAGGGGCACGAATCACGAAGGTTCACTCTAACGACTTCAGTCTCGGAGCGGGGCTGCCTGTCAGTCTCGGCATCTGTGGGGGAGGATTCCGAGCGCTGCCGGGTCCGCAGACTGATCTGAAACCCCAGGGGGCGTGAGCCCCCCAACCGTGAAGACAAAAACCTTCAACGTCCAATTTCAATGCATGGGGAATCTTGGTCCCGGCATGAAACTTCCTCGAATCGGCGCTGCAATTGTCAGGGTGCGCCGTTTTTGCTATTATTCGCGTTTCGGGAGTGCGGAGGTTTCCACTGATCCGCCCATGAAGTGCCGAACTGGAGGTGGCATATGCCTAGATCCTATCGCGTCCTGTTCTTCCTCGTCCTGCTGGCAATGGTTCTGACGGCCACGACTTCCGTCGCGGCCGACAAGCCCCTCGACCCCTGCTCGCTGCTCGCACCGGCCGAGATCCAGGCCGTGACGGGAAAGGAC
>DAHVOV010000248.1 GCA_027318645.1 Candidatus Aminicenantota bacterium | reverse complement strand
CTGGTCTTCGAGGTGTCGTCCACCGACCTCAGGAAGGCCGAGCGCAACACCGACCTCTACGAGCTCCGCCTGGCCACCGGCGCGCTGCGGCAGTTGACCACCCAGCCCGGCTCCGAGAACTCGGCCTGCTGGTCAGGAGACGGCAAGACTCTCTATTTCGTGGCCGGCCGCGAGGGATCGCCCCAGCTCTATGCGCTGCCGATCGACGGCGGCGAGGCCCGCAAGGTCACCGACTTCGCCGCGGGCGTCTCCGCGCCGCTGCCCCTGGCCGGCGGCAAGGCGGTGGTCTTTTCCGCCTCGGTCTATCCCGAGTGCGGCGCCGACAGCGAATGCCACAAGAAGCAGGCGGAGAAGCTGGAGAAAGGGCCGGTCCAGGCGCACCTGGCCGACTCGCTGCTCTACCGCCACTGGACCGCCTACCGCGAATTCCAGTACAGCCACCTTTTCCGCTGCGACCTGGAGACGGGCAGGGTGACGATGCTGACGGGCGGCCCGGCCGACTACCCGGCCTACAACCACGGCGGCGGCCTGGGCTTCGACGCGTCCCCCGACGGCCGGGAGATCTGCGTGGCGCACAACCCCGACGCCCGGCCCGAGACCTCGACCAACAGCGACCTGGTCCTGCTGGCCGGCGACGGCCCGGGGCAGGCGCGGCCGATCACCGCCGGCAACCCGGCCTTCGACGGCGATCCCCTCTATTCGCCCGACGGCCGCTGGATCGCCTACCGCACCCAGGCGACCCCCGGCTACGAGGCCGACTGCTTCCGCCTGGCCATCTACGACCGGGCGCGGAAGACCTCGCGCATCCTGACCGCCGCGCTCGACAACTGGGTGGATGCGCTGCGCTGGGCGCCCGATTCGCGCTCGGTCTTTTTCCTGGTGGACGAAAAGGGGCGGACGCCGATCTACAGGGCCGAGGTCTCGTCGGGCCGGATCACCCGCGTGCTGGCCGGCCAGAGCATCCGCGACTTCGTGGTCCGCGCCGACGGCCGCGGCGTCGTCTTCACGCGCTCGGCGGTGGGCGAGCCGGTCGAGATCTGGGCGGCCGGCTTCGACGGCAAGGCGCCCCGCCGGCTGACGACCTTCAACCTGGCGCTGGAGCGGGAGGTCGACATCCGTCCCGCCGAGGAGATCTGGGTCAAGGGCGCCGGCGAGCGGGACATCCAGGTGTTCGTCGTCAAGCCCCACGGGTTCGACCCGGCCAGGAAGTATCCCCTGATCCTCAACGTCCACGGCGGGCCGCAGATGATGTGGTCCGACTCCTTCCGCGGCGACTGGCAGGTCTATCCCGGCGCCGGCTACGTGGTGGCCTTCCCCAACCCGCACGGCTCGACGGGGTTCGGCCAGGAGTTCACCGCCGCCATCTCCAGGGACTGGAACGGCAAGGTGATGGAGGACGTGCGGATGGTGGCCGACCGCCTGGCCGGGCTGCCCTACGTCGACGCCGAACGCATGGGGGCCATGGGCTGGTCATGGGGCGGCTACGCCATGATGTGGCTGGAGGGGCAGCCCACGCGCTTCAAAGCGCTGGCGGCGATGATGGGGGTCTATGACCTGCGCTCGATGCACGGCGCCACCGAGGAGCTCTGGTTCCCGCAGTGGGACCTGGGCGGCGCGCCCTGGGCCGACCCCGGGGAATATGAGCGCCTGAACCCCTCCTCGCGGGCGGCGAACTTCAGGACGCCCTGCCTGGTGATCACCGGCGAGCGCGACTACCGCGTCCCCTACACCCAGAGCCTGCATTTCTTCACCGACCTGCAGTCGCAGGGCGTGCCCTCGCGGCTGATCGTCTTCAAGAACGACGGACACTGGCCCGACAACCTCAAGTCGATGCCGGTCTACTACAACGCCCACTTGGAGTGGTTCCAGCGCTTCCTGGGCGGCGGCCCGGCGCCCTACGACACCGAGAAGATGATCCGCAATAGCGCCTTTGACGACCCAGCGAAACAGTCCGAGGAAAGTGAAAAGTGAAAAGTGAAGAGTGAAAGAGTATAGAAAGGGCGCTTAAACAGGGCTTTGCTATCCTGGAAACATCTGAGGTCCTGACAGATCAGGCTCTTTCACTCTTCACTATTTCACTCATGTCCGACAGGCTCTTTCACTCTTCACTATTTCACTTATGCTCGACAGACCCCTTCACTTTTCACTATTCACTCGTGCCCGTCCAAGCATCTGAGATCCTGGCAGGCCAGACTCTTTCACTTTTCACTATTCACTCTTCATGTCACCAGACCACGACGCGATCCGCGGGGGCCAGGTAGAGGGCGAGGCCCGGCTTCACGGCGAAGGCCCCGTACCAGGCGTCGAGGTTGCGGACGGTGGCGGCCCGGTACATGCCGGGGGAATGGCTGTCGGTGATCAGCTGGCGCCGCAGCTGGGGCTCGCGGGACTTGTTCCGCCACGACTGGGCGAAGCTCAGGAAGAACTGCTGGTCGCCGTCGAAGCCCTGGGCCTGGGGCGCCTTTCTCCCGCGCAGGGACAGGCGGAAAGCGTCGTAGGCCACGGCCAGCCCGGCGACGTCGGCGATGTTCTCGCCGAGGGTCTGCCTGCCGCTGATCGCCATGTCGGGCAGCGGGCGGTAGGCGTCGTACTGGCTGACGAGCCGGGCGGCGGCCGCCTGGAAGTGCTCCGCGTCGGCCTCGGTCCACCAGTTGTTCAGCTTGCCTTCGCTGTCGAACAGGGCCCCCTGGTCGTCGAAGCTGTGGCTGATCTCGTGGCCGATCACCGAGCCGATGGCGCCGTAGTCCATCGCCTCGGGGCGCCTGGGGTCGAAGAAGGGCGGCTGCAGGATGGCGGCGGGGAAGTTCAGGGCGTTCAGCGCCGGCAGGTTGACTGCGTTCACCGTCTGCGGGGTCATCACCCACTCGCCGCGGTCGACCGCCTGGCCGAGCTTGCGCAGGCTGCGCTGCAGATCGAACTGCTCCACGCGCTCCAGGTTGCCGAAGGCGTCGTCGGGGCGAATCTCCAGCCCGGAGTAGTCGACCCAGGCGTCGGGGTAGCCCACGCCGACGATCAGCACGTCGAGCTTGGCCTTGGCCTTGGCCTTGGTCCCGGGGGTCATCCAGTCCAGCCGGTCGATCCGCGCCCGGAACGCGGTGATGAGGTTGCGCACCATCGCCTGGGCGCGCGCCTTCTCCGAGGCCGGGAAGTATTTCCTGACGTAGAGCTTGCCGACGGCGTCGCCCAGGGCGAAATTGGTGGCGTCGATGGCGCGCTTCCAGCGGTCACGCGGGCGCGGGACGCCGGACAGGGCCGTGCCGTAGAAGGCGAAGTTCTCGGCGTCGAATTCCCTGGGCAGGACCCCGGCCGCATGCTCGAGGGCGCGGAACGACAGGTAATCCTTCCAGATGCGCAGCGGCACGCTGGACGTGAGGGCCGAGATGCCCGTCACGGCGCTGGGCTGCCAGACGACGAAATCGCGCTGCCCGGAGAGGCCGCAGGCGGCGAAGAAGGCATCCCAGTCCATCCCGGACGCCCGGGAGTCGAAATCCTCGCGCGTCCAGTGGTTGTTGCCCTTCTGGATGTCCCCGGTGTCGGCCCGGTCCCAGTGCACCTGGGCGATGCCATGCTCCAGCTGGAAGATGCCGTCGGCCCGCGCCGGGTCGGCGGGCAGGCCGGCGAGCCTGAGGACGGCGGCGATGTGGGCGATGTATTTCTCGCGGACTTCGGCCATGCGCGGCGTGGGGGAGAGGTAATAGCTGCGGTCGGGCAGGCCCAGGCCGCCCTGGAGCAGGTAGGGCAGGTAGCGCTTGGGATCGTTCAGGTCCTGGGCGACCCAGAGGCCGAGGATATTGTCGGTGTTGAGGTCGGTGGCGTTGAGGATGTCCACGTCGGCGCGCAGGCGGCTGCCCAGGAACCGGGACAGGCCGCGCGCGTCGTTGATGGCGGCGATGCGCTCCAAGGCGGGACGCAGGGGCGCCAGGCCGCGGGCGTCGATGGCCGCCGTGTCCATGAAGGCCTGGAAGAAATCGCCGATCTTCCGCGTCTCGGACCCGAGCGGCGCTTTCCTGGCCGCCGCCTGCCTGACCAGGTCGGCCGTCCGCTGGCTGGTCAGCTCGTACACCTGGGTGCCGATCCCGTAGCCGCCCAGGTCCTCGGGGATGGGCGTGTCGCGCAGCCAGGCGCCGTTGGCGTAGGCGAAGAAGTCGTTGCCGGGGAGCACGCTGCGGTCCATGCCCTGCAGGTCGATGCCCGGCCCCGGGATGCCGCCCTTCCTGGCCCTGGCCGCGGGATTGGCCGCGGGCAGGACGATGCCCGCCGCCAGCACGGCCGCGATGCAAACGATGCGCTGAAGCGTTCTGGGGAAATGATGGTTCATGTCGGAGTACCTCCCTGGGGCGATGAATGGCGCCGACGCGGATGGGCCGCCTGCGTCATCATGCGTCAAAATCGGTTTACGCCGCCCAACGCCGAAAAGTTTTCTCATGACGACCGGGGAAGGGCCCTTGAAAGTGAAATGTGAACAGTGAACAGTTAAAGTGAAAAAGTGAAAAGTGAAAAGTGAAAGAGTATATAAAAGGATGCGTAAACAGGGCTTTACCAACCTAGAAACAACTGAGGTCCTGGCAGATCAGGCTCTTTCACTTTTCACTATTCACTTATTTCTG
>DAHVOV010000234.1 GCA_027318645.1 Candidatus Aminicenantota bacterium | reverse complement strand
AGGAGGCTGGACCATGGCGGAGAGCCGGTGCGATCGCTGCGGCGGGACGTTCGCCGCTGAAAAAACGCTCGCCCAGGAGTACGTCCTGGCCGAGACCGACACGACGCGCGAGCGGAGCGGCGGCAGGATCACGACCACGCAGCGGTACGGCAATTTCGTCCCGGCACCGGTGACCGTCTGCGGCGCCTGCGCGGCCGGGATCCTGAAGAAAACGCTCGGCGGCAACGTCGCCCTGATGGGATTCTTTTCGCTGCTGTTCCTGGCGTTCACCCTCGCCGTCGGCGATCCCATCCTGATCGCCCTGACCTCGCTGCTGTTCCTCTCCTTCGCCTACTACCTGGCGGCGACCCTGACGACCATGAAGCGCCTGCGCGCCGGCACGTTCCCCGGCATGCCCAAGTGGCTCAGGATCCACCGCCCGGAGGTGTTTCTCAGGGAAGTGGCGGCCGGGAAGGCCCCTGACCTGCTGAAGAACCGGGAAAGAGCGGTCCCCTTCCAGCAGCGGGACGGGCTGAAGGAGCATATCGAGGGGTTCACCGTGCTGACGCCCAAGGAGCTCGAGCGGATCCAGAAAAACAACTCCGCCCTGCACTGAGCCACTTGCCGGACCGAATCTGGCTTGAGGGACGGAGGATTAATTTTTGACTTTTTATCGTTAAACGAAAAAGTCAAAAATTAAAGTTCCGTCCCCAATTGAGTTTAGAACAGCACAGATCGATCCAAGGCTGTTTCTCACCCCTCATCACGCATCACTCATCACGATGGATCCTTTTGTGCAGTTACTCGTCACTCGTCACGCGTCACGATGGCTCGGCTGGATCTCCCTTGGGCTTGTGCAGCGCCAGCGAATACTGGAAGCGGCTGCCGTGACAGGCGCCGGGTCGGAAGCCGCATTCCCCGGCCAGCTCCTTCACCTTGGCCAGCCTCTGGTAATGCGGGTCGGCCATCACCTCGCTGACCAGGAGGAAGCCGCCGGGCTTGAGCGCCGAAAAGATCTCGCGCAGCGCCGCGGGCCGGTCCCGGATCTCGCCCAGCACCCAGGAAAGCAGGGCGCGGTCGAAGCGGCCGGCCGGCACCTTGCCCTGCCCCAGCCCGGCCAGCAGGAAGTCGATGTTGGCGACGCCGGCGGCTGCGGCCTTGGCCTTCGCCCGCTCGAGCATCTTGGCCTGCATGTCGACGGCGAGCACGTGCCCCGCGGGAGCGACGGCCGCGGCGATGGGGATCGCCAGCCGGCCGGGGCCGCAGCCGGCGTCGAGCACGCTCATGCCCGGCGCCAGCTCGAGACGCTCCAGGACGGCCCTGGCCCGGCGCCGGGCGACCGGGTTGTCGACCAGCCACGATAAACAGGCGGGGCAGGGGAAATCGCGCCGCCGCGAAAGGGCGCGGCCGCCGAACCAGGCAACGAGGGCCAGCGCCGCCAAGGCGGCCAGCACATGGGTCATGCTCAGTTCCATCCGTTTCTCCTTGCCGCCCGGATCCATCCCGGGCGCGCCGGCGTCATTCCCCCTCGTACGCCCTCTGGACAGCCGCGATATCGATCTTCTGCATCCGCATCACGGCGGCGAACGCCCGCTCGGCAGCGGCCTTATCGGGCCCGGTCAGCAGGCTCGACAGCTTCTCCGGCACGACCTGCCATGAGAGGCCGAAGCGGTCCTTCAGCCAGCCGCACGGGCCGTGCTGGCCGCCGTCAGCCAGCGCCTGCCAATAACGGTCCAGTTCCTCCTGGCCGGCGCACATGACCTGCAGCGAAAGGGCCTCATTGAAGCCGAAGCCGTGGTCGTAGTGGCTGTCCATGGCCACGAACTCCTGGCCGGCCAGGGAAAATCGGCCGTGCTTCACGGTCTCAGGCGGCCCCTCGCCCTCCGCGTAATGCTCCACGCTGCCGATGCGCCCGCCTGGGAAGATGTTGGAATAGAAGCGTATCGCTTCCCCGGCGCGGCCGTGCTGCACGCCGGCGAACATCAGGCAGGGCGCGACCATGGGCCCGTCCGGCGAGCGGCGGCCCGCCATCACCTGCCAGGAAACGCCGAAGCGGTCCTGCACCCAGCCGTAGCGCTCGCTCCAGGGGTAGCGGTCGATCGGCATCAGTTCCTGGCCACCGGCGGCGAGCGCGGCGAAGAGCCGGTCGGCGCCGGCGGGCGCGTCGACATGGGCGAAGAAAGAGACGCTCGGGTTCAGGACAAAGACGGGACCGCCGTTCAGCGCGGTGAAGCGCTGGCCGGCGATCTCGAACTCGACGGTGAGGACGCTGCCGCGCGGCTTCCCGGCGGGATTGTCGCCATGGGCGGGGTAGCGGGATGCCGCGACGATGCGGCCGGCGGGGAAGGTGCGGGCGTAGAAATCGGCGGCCGCCTCGGCCTGGTCGTCGAGCCAGATGCAGGGGACGATCTTGGAGAACGCCATAACAACCTCCGACGATAAGGCTTCCCCGATGATATCCGACAGGGACCGGGAATTCAATCGCGGCCGCGAGCGCCAGGGCATAAAGGAAGGTCCGCCGTTGAACGCCCGTCTGCCCCAAGCCGTACGCCGAGTGTCAAGCTCTGCGCTCGCCTTTTTCCCTGCACCCTGTCCCCATTGCAGTCCAAAACAAATCGCTTTTTGGACAGACTGCAAGCACAGTAAAGGATTTTAGGGGTAGCCAAAGCGGATTTTTGAGAAGGTTAGGCGCTCGTAAGACTAAAATTCCAAGCACCAAGCACCAAATCCCAAACAAAT
>DAHVOV010000216.1 GCA_027318645.1 Candidatus Aminicenantota bacterium | reverse complement strand
GCCAGCCGGTGCGGCCGAGAAGGTGAAATTCAGGATGGGGAAGATGCATTTTTGCTCCGTCGCCGCAGCGGCCATGATGTGCGCCGTATCATAGGCCGGCGGGCGGGCGGGCCAAGCTGGCCATGCGGGGCGGGGCGTCGGGTGGATGGCCGGACCCGTTCAGTCCAGGGCCGGCCCCGGCCCGCCGATCCCCGATGCGACCGATGTGAACGCCGCTGTTCGCCGCCACAGGTAGACCAATGACAGGACGACGAATACCGGAGCAAAACTCGGCAGGCCGCGCATCGCCATCTCGGGGGCGATGCCCGGCGTAATCCAGAGGCAGGCATAGACGGCCAGCTCGCCAGGACGAAAGCCGGTCGTCAATCCGTCTCGCGCCAGGAGTGCTACGGCGAACGAGGCGGGGATCATGTCGTAGTACCAGATATAGGGCGTGGCCAGCGTCGTCAGCAGCAGCAGGGCGGCGATGATACAGGGCACGGGTGCGGCGCGGGTGCGGCCGAGAACGGCGGCCAGCGCGAGGGCGGCGATCGTCGTCGTCGCCTGAAGCGCCGTCGCGACGTGGAACCCGAGGCCAATTTGTTGCGCCAGGCTGAACACGCTCATGATCATGGCGCGCGGCCCGTGATGTGGCTTTGCGGTCAGCTGAACCAGCACGCGGCTCATGAACGGCATCACGCGGGTGGCGAACATCGTCCAGCTTGTCCAGCCGAACGCCGAGGCGCTGGCGATCACCAGCGAGACGGACGTGAGCGCGGCGGCGAGGATGCCGCGCCAGTTGCCGCGCGCCAGCCAGAAGACCGGGATGAGAACGCCGAGCTGCGGCTTCATCGTGACGAGGCCGATCAGCACGCCGGCGACATAGGGCCGCTTTTCCGCAAGGAACAGGCCCGCGATCAGCAAGGCCGCGAAGAGCGCGCCGTTCGTGTTGTCGTACAGATTGGCGAGGGCGGCCGGGCTGAGCAGGACAGCGGCGGTGAACCGGGCATCGAAGCCGCAGGCCCGCAGGGCGACCAGCAGGATCAGGAGGCTCAGCAGGTCGAACGACAGCACGGCGACCGCTGGCGGCAGGAGACCGAACGGCAGGACCGCGAGAAGATAGTCCGGCGGATATGACCATGTATGAAGGTCGCCGCCGAAATGGGCGTGGAACCATTCTCCATACGCGACGGGATTGAACAGGGTCGCGAGCTGGCCGTTCAGCGCCAGATGGGCGCCGCTCCAGATATTCAGGCCATCCGCGAGCGGAAACCAGGAGTGACCATCCAGCCAGAGCCCGACGCTGCGCATGCAGGCGATCGCGGGCGGCAGGGCGGCCATGAACAGGCCGAGGGCGACGAGGTGATCGCGCGGTCTTGCTCCGGCGCCGGGGATACGCTGGTCGCCGCGATGGTCTCGCTCCCTGTCCAACCGTGTCGCTCCCGTGTCGATGCTATCGGTGGCCTGTATGCCGGCCGTCGGGATACCCTAACGCGGCGGAACGAGATCGGGAAAGGTGCATGGCGCCGGCCGCGTCGGCGCGGATCGCCGAGGCGGCCGGCGGGCGGGGATGGGGGAAAGCCCCCGGCGGTTGCCGGGGGCGGGCGGGTCAGGCGCGGCGCTTGCGGCGGGCGGCGAGGCCGAGGACGGCCAGGGCGGTGCCGAGCAGGGCCAGCGAGCCGGGCTCGGGGACGGGGGTTGACGGCTTGCCGTCGATATAGAGGGCGGCGCTATTGGCCGTGGCGCC
>DAHVOV010000205.1 GCA_027318645.1 Candidatus Aminicenantota bacterium | reverse complement strand
CTATAATCCTGTTTCCGCTCCTGCCAGCGATTCCGGGACACCAAAGCGAGGGGAACCATGGACAGTGACGAAAGGAAGCAACCCGTCGAGCTGCTGCGCCAGATCGGGCTGGTCGCCGCCGTGGCCTTCGCCATCGGCTCGGTGATCGGCTCGGGGATCTTCAAGAAGCCGGGGCTGATGGCCACGCAGCTCGAGTCGCCGCTGCTGCTGCTGGCGGTGTGGATCGTGGCCGGCGTCATGACCCTGTTCGGCGTCCTCAGCCTGGCCGAGATCTCCGGCATGTTCCCCGAGGCGGGCGGCCAGTACGTCTACTTCAACCGCAGCTTCGGCGATTTTTCCGGCTACCTGTACGGCTGGGCCGTCTTCATCGTCATCCAGACCGGCTCCATCGCCTCCATCGCCTACGTCTTCTCCGACTCGCTGGGCTACTTCTTCGCCTTCCCGCGGCTGGGCCCCGCCTGGGAGAGCGTCGCCCTGCACCTGCCCTGGCTGGGCGACATCACCCCCTTCAAGTTCATCGGCCTCAAGCTGTGCACCATCCTGCTGATCGTCTTCCTGACCGTGATCAACTACCTGGGGGTGCGCCTGGGCAGCGCCGTGCAGGTCTTCTTCACCGCCCTGAAGATCGCCGCCATCCTGGCCATCGTCGCCCTGGCCTTCACCGTGGGGCAGGGCAGCCTGGCGCACTTCACCCAGTCGGCGGTGAGCTTCGGCGGCGGCCTGGGACCGGTGTTCCTGGCGTTCATCGTCGCCATGTCGGGCGCCTTCTGGGCCTACGACGGCTGGATCAACGTCACCTACCTGGCCGGCGAGATCCGCGAGCCGCAGAAGAACCTGCCGCGCGCCATGTTCATCGCCACCGCCACCTTCATCACCGTCTACGTCCTGATCAACCTGGCCTACTTCTACATCATCCCGGCGCGGGACATGGCGGGCAAGTACCTCGCCGCCCAGTCCAGCGGCGGCTCCTACCTGGTGGCCACCGACGTGGCCTCCTCCTTCCTGGGGAACCTGGGCGGCTCGCTGATCGCGGTGGCCATCATGATCTCCACCTTCGGCACGGTGAACGGCACGCTGATGATGTCGGCGCGCGTCTACTACGCCATGGCCCGCGAACGACTGTTCTTCCGCCGGCTGAGCGTCGTCCACCCGCGCTTCCGCACGCCGGGGCCGTCGCTGGTCGCCCAGTGCGCCTGGACCTGCGTGCTGATCCTCAGCGGCACCTTCGACCAGCTCACCGACATGCTGATCTTCGTCTCCTGGATCTTCTACGCCGCCGCCGCGCTGAGCGTCATCGTGCTGCGGCGCAAGCTCCCCGACGTGGAGCGCCCCTACCGCGTCTGGGGCTACCCGGCCGTGCCGGTCATCTTCATCGTCTTCGCCATGGTCTACGTGGTCTTCACCCTCTATTCCGACGTGGGCAACTACCTGGCCGGCCGCGCGCCGCTGATCAACTCGCTGTTCGGCCTCTTCCTGGTGGCCCTGGGCATCCCCGGCTACCTCTTCTGGAAGCGGCGCAAGGCCAAGGAGGCGGCATGAAGCAAACGGTCGCGACATCGCTGGCGCTGCTGCTGGCCGCCGCCCTGGGCGGCCAGGCGGGCAAGCTGACCGGCCACGAGGAGATGCTGGCCCGGCTGCGGCGGCTGGACGCCGCCAGCCCGCGCGCCGCCCTGGCGGTCATCGGCCGCTCCAGCCAGGGGCGCGACATCCCGGCGCTGTTCCTGGCACACGGCCGCTTCGCCGCCCAGCGCCAGCGCAAGCCCATCGCCCTGGTCTTCTGCCAGCAGCACGGCGACGAGCCCTCGGGCAAGGAGGCCGCCCTGCTCCTGGCCGCCGAGCTGGCGCGCGGCGACGCCGGGATCCTCGATGCGCTCGACCTGATCCTGGTCCCCTGCGCCAACCCCGACGGCGCCGAGCTGCGCCAGCGGCGCAACGCCCGCGACCGCGACCTCAACCGCAACCACGTCGTGCTCAGCGAGCCCGAGACCCTGGCCCTGCACCGCCTCTTCCAGGAGTGGTTCCCCGAGATCGTCCTCGACGTCCACGAGTACGGCGCCGTCTCGCCCTGGTGGGTCGGCCAGGGGGTGATCAGAAACGCCGACGAGATGCTGGGCGCCCTGAGCAACCTGAACATCGACGCCGCCGTCCGCGCCTTCGGCCAGGACGTCCTCTACCCGGCCGTGCGCGAGCGCGTCGCCGCCGACGGCTTCATCCTGTTCCCCTACACCGTCGGCTCCCCCGCCGAGGGCGACCGCCTGCGCTTCTCGACCAACGACATCGACGACGGCCGCCAGGGCCTGGGCATCTACGATACCCTGGCCTTCATCCTGGAGGGCAAGCGCTACGGCGCCGTGCACAACATGCTGGAGAGGCGCGCCGCTTCCCAGCTCAGCGCCATGACCGCCTTCCTGCGCGAGGCATCCCGCCACGCCCCGGAGATCCTCTCCCTGGTGGGCGCGGCACGCGCCCGGCTGCTGGCGCCGGTCGCGCCGGGCGAGCGCGCCTTCGTGCGCATGGATTACTTCCCCGACCCGGCGCGCCCGTCCATCGCTTTCCCCGTCTTCAACCTGCAGGAGTGGCGGGCCGAGACGCAAGAATGGAAGAACTTCGAGCCGCTGGTCAAGATCAAGAAGAGCGTCCGCCTGCCCCTGGCCTACGTCATCCCCGGCGGCGAGACGCGGCTGGTCGACCTGCTGCGGCGTCACCAGGTGCGCCTGCAGCGGCTGGCGGCGCCGGCCCAGGCGCGGGTGGAGGCGTACCGCGTGCTGCACGCGGCGGCGCGCCTGGAGGAGGAGAGCGTCAAGCCCGAGTTCGACCTGGAGACGGTGAGCGGGACCGTCACGCTCTCCAAGGGCGACGTACTGGCCTTTCTGCCGCAGCGGGCGCGCCGGCTCCTGCCCCTGCTGCTGGAGCCCGAGTCCTCGTGGGGGATCATGACCGATACCGGCGGCCAGGTGAGCGAGTTCGTTGCCTACGGCCGCGAGGGCGGTACCTACCCGGTCCTGCGCCTCATGGAGAAGACCGACCTCATGCTCGAGGAGCTGGAATGAAATGGCCGTGGCCTGGCAAACGGCGTACGGCGCAGGGAATGGCATGGGAATGAACTCAGGGAAGACAGAGGGAAGAGCAAGGGAAGAATGAGGGAAGAGAGAGTGGAAAAAGCCTTTTCAAGAATTCTTTCCCACTTTGTCTTCCCTCTGCCTTTCCCTCTGTCTTCCCTCCCTCTTCCCTGGAGATCATAAACCGCCTGCCGATTGGAGGCATTTTTCCTCTTGTATGATTCTCACCCGCAATCTATAATCTCTGTCTCACCTAGGAGGTCCCGATGAACCAAGGACTGTCGACGTGGGGCTGGATCTCGCTGGCCGTCGCCTGGGGCGCGATCCTCGGGCTCACCATCTATTGCTTCAGCCGCGTGCTGCTGGCCAAGAAGAAGAAGGACGCGGGGCTTCCTGAGAAAGGCGGCCGAGCGCATTGGGGATCGCGCATCGGCCTGATCCTGGCCATGGCCGGCAACGCCATCGGCCTGGGCAATTTCCTGCGCTTCCCGGTCAAGGCGGCGGCCAACGGCGGCGGCGCCTTCATGATCCCCTATTTCTGCGCCCTGCTCTTCCTGGGCATCCCGCTGATGTGGGTGGAATGGACCATGGGCCGCCACGGCGGCGTCCACGGCCACGGTTCCACGCCGGGCATGTTCTCCCTGTTGTGGAAGAACCCGGTCGCCAAGTACCTCGGCGCCCTGGGCATCGCCCTGCCCTTCACCATCGTGGTCTACTACAACTTCATCGAATCGTGGACACTCGGCTTCGCCTGGTTCTCGGGGACGGGGAAATACTTCGGATTGACGACGCGCGACGCCATGGGTCATTTCCTGCGCGGATTCCAGGGGGCGGAGCAGAACGCGTTCTTCTCGTCCTGGCTGCCGATCATCCTCTTCTTCGCGCTCACGCTGGCGATCAATTACTATTTCCTGCGCAAGGGGATCGCCAAGGGCATCGAGGTGCTGGCCAAGATCGGCATGCCGGTGCTGTTCGTCTTCGGCATCGTCCTGGCCGTCCGCGTCCTCACCCTCGGCCACCCCGCCTCGGGCGTCGCCTCGGTGAACGAGGGCATGGGCTTCATGTGGAACCCCGACTTCAGCCAGCTCGGCCACGCCACGGTCTGGCTGGTCGCCGCCGGCCAGATCTTCTTCACCCTCAGCCTCGGCCAAGGGATCATCAACACCTACGCCTCCTACCTGCGCGAGAAGGACGACGTCACCCTCAACGGCCTCTCCACCTCGATGACCAACGAGTTCGCCGAGGTCATCCTGGGCGGCACCATCGCCATCCCGGTCGCCGTCGCCTTCTTCGGCGTGGTCGAGACCAAGCTCATCGCCCAGGAGGGGGCGTTCAACCTCGGCTTCCAGTCGCTGCCGGTCATTTTCCAGAGGATCCCCCTGGGGCAGATTTTCGGCGCCATGTGGTTCTTCCTGCTCTTCATCGCCGGCATCACCTCCTCGGTGGCCATGACCTCGCCGGCCATCGCCTTCCTGGAGGACGAGTTCAAGTGGAAGCGCTCCAAGGCGGTGAACGCGGTGTTCGCCGTGCTGGCAGCGTGCGCCGTGCTGGTGGTGGCTTTTTTCCGCTTCGGCTTCCTCGACGAGCTCGACTTCTGGGCCGGCACCTTCGGCCTGGTCGTGTTCGCCACCATCGAGATCATCCTCTTCTCCTGGGTCTTCGGGGTCAAGAAGGGCTGGGAGGACATGCACCAGGGCGCCGATCTCAAGGTGCCCGGGGTATTCAAATTCGTCCTGCGCTATGTCACCCCGGTATACATGCTGATCGTCCTGGGCGCATGGACCTACCAGGAGGCCATCGCAAAATTCCTCATGAAAGGCGAGGAAAAGTTTCGGCATCCTTATCTATGGGGGGCGCGGGCCATGTTCGTGGGCCTGATCCTGGTGACGGTGCTCATGGTGTTCCTGGCCTGGCGCCGGCGGAAGGGGGAGAAGGAGACCGTTTAGTCCCGGCGGCGCCGGTCAGGCCTTGCCGCTGCGCGGGAGGCGGTTGAAGACCGCTCCAGGGAATACAGCAGCTCGATCTCGGCGGGCCACAGGCTTTCGTCGATGGTCTCCAGGATCAGCGGCTTGTCGTCGAAGCGCGCATCGTTCATCAGCAGCCGGAAGGCCTCCAGGCCCAGCTTGCCCTTGCCGATGCTGTCGTGGCGGTCGACGCGGCTGCCCAGCTCCGCCTTGGCGTCGTTGAGGTGGGCGGCGCGCAGGAACGGCAGGCCGACGACGGAGCGGAAGCGCTCCATCGTCGCCTCGTAGGCCTCGGCGCTGCGCAGGTCATAGCCGGCGGCGAACAGGTGGCAGGTGTCGAGGCAGACGCCGCAGCGCCCGGGGTCGCGTACAAGCTCGAGGATGCGCGCCAGGTGCTCGAAGCGGTGCCCGACGTGGTTCCCCTGCCCCGCCGTCCCCTCCACCAGGAGGACGATGCCGTCGGTCTCGGCCAGGACGCGCCTCATCCCGGCCGCGATCCGCTGCAGGCACTCCTCCTCGCTGCCCGTCCCCAGGTGGCTGCCGGGATGGAAGTTCAGGAAAGTCAGCCCCAGCTGCTCGGCGCGCCGGGCCTCGTCCAGCAGGGCCAGGACCGACTTTTCGCGCTTCTCCGGGTCGGGATGGCCGAGGTTGATGAGGTAGCTGTCGTGGGGCAGGACATGGCGCGGCGCGATGCCCGCCAGCGCCAGGTTCCTCCGGAAGGCGGCGATGCCCGCCGCCTCCAGCGGCCTGGCGTGCCATTGCTTCTGGTTCTTGGTGAAGAGGGCGAAGGCACGGGCGCCGATGGCGCGGGCGTTGAGCGGCGCGTTCTCCACGCCGCCGGCCGCGCTGACGTGGGCGCCGACGTACTTCATGGCCGGCGCTTACCTGCCGGCCTTGCGCACCGCCCAGACATAGTACCCGTCGTCCGTCTTTCCGGGCACGATCTGGCCCTCGGGCAGCTTAAGCACCCATACGGTCCGCGGCTGGTCGCTGACCGAGTCGCCGGTCCAGACCGCGAAACCGGCCATCCCCGCGTACTGGCCGCGGTCCATCTGCAGCAGGGACAGCGCCTCCTCGGCCGTCGGCAGCCGCCAGCCGCCGTAACCGGCCGTGATGCGGTTGGCCCACCATCTGGCCTTGTCGTAGGCCATGGGCCGGTTGTAGAGCGACCACATCAGCCCGGCGGTCAGGTCGAGCGTCACCGTGGCGTTGCCATGGGCATGGGGCTCGAAGCGTGCCGGCGGCCGACCGCCCTGGCGCAGCAGCGCCGCGACCTCGGCCGGGCTGAGGCTGGCGTAGGCCGCGCGCAGCCGGAGCTTCTGCTCCAGCTGGATGCGCTGCAGGAGCTGCTGCTGGGCGGCATCCTGGGCCTTTTTTTCCAGGGCGGCGATGCGCGCCTCGGCCAAGGGCGCCGAACCGCTCTGGGGATAATCGCGCAGGAACTCCTGCCAGCCGGCGAGGGTATCCGCCTGCTTGGCCTTGGCCAGCGCCTGGGTCTCCAGCTCCCACTGGCTCTGGGCGGTCTCCTTTTCCTTCTGCGCCTGCGCCTGCTCCTCCTGCATCCTGAGCGCCAGCCGCGCCTCCAGCTGCTGCAGGGGCTCGCTGACCTTGATCTTCTTGGCCTCCAGCACCAGCGCCCAGGCCTTGAGCGTCTCGCCCTTCTTCTCCAGCTCCTCGGCCTGGAGCAGCTTGTCGGCGAACTCCTTCTCCTTCTCCGCCGCCTGGGCATCGACGGCCTGTGCCGGCGCCGCGCCCGCGGGCTTCGCGGGCACCGGCCGGCGGCGGACCGGGATGGGTTTCGCCGGCTGCGCGGCCGGGGCCGGCTCCTCCGCCGCTGACGGGCCCAGCCGGCCGCTGAGCACCAGCCAGAGGGCGGCCGCGGCGAGCAGCGGCAGGATGATGAGCAGCAGGAGCTTGACGTTGAGGCGCTTTCCGGGCTCCGGCTCCGGCGCCGGCGCCTCGGTTGCCGGGGAATAGGGAGACGGCCGCGGCTGTGGCGTCTCCGCCCTGACCTCCTGAGCCGGGGGGATCATGCGCACGGGAGCGGCCTCTTCATCGGCATGGGCGCGCGCGGGGGGCGGCGAGAAAGGGCGCGCCTCGGCGGCGCCGCCGTACATCGTGCCCCTGGCCCGGGGATGGGCCTCCAGCGGGGGTTCCGGCCGGGGCTCGTACGCCGGCTCCGCGTGATGGGGGGCCGTGGCGGCCTGGGCGAGATCCGGTTCGGTGTCGATGGTCAGGCCGCCGAAGGCGGAGAGGTCGGGCTCCTTCTCCTCGGGCGGCGGGGAGGGCTCGGGCTTCTCATCCGGCTCGGCGGCGCTGCCGCCGGCATCCTCCAGCTCCAGCTTCGGGAAGGCCGTCCCGGTCTCGTCCGCCGGCAAACGCCGCACCGGACATGGCCGCAACGAGCAGTGTCGCGACATACATCTTTTTCATATCGTCCTCCGAAATTCTTACGGAACCGCCGCGCGACAGCCCATGCCGGAACGCACGACAATCCCCGTATAATCGATTCATGGCATGCGTCGGTGCTAAAAAATGCCCGCGGCGCACGTCCGATCGGATATGAGTGAAACACCGAAAGGGAGGAAAAGTGTTACCCGGCAGTGGAAAATATTTTCAACGCGGCTTAAAACTCGAAAGCGGCGCCAGCTAGGAAAAGCGGCCGGTATCCGCCCTCGTCGATTTTGCCGTAATCCCAGAGATATACGGTCCCGCCGCCCGCGAACACGGAGAATCCGCCGGCAAACGAGATGCCCGCGCTCACGCGACCCTGGATTGCCATCTGGTCGTTCGACGCGCTTTCCGAATAGAGCGGCTCGTTGTCCAGATGGGAGAATCCCGCGTCGCAGTCGAAGAACCAGCGTTCGAGCGGTATGCGGAATCCGTAGAAGAACTGCGCCGCGACGCTCTTTCCGATGCCGTCGTCGGCCTCGCGGTTCACCCCGCCCGCCGCGATGATCGAATAGAAACGCCCGGAACGGAAACGTACGCCGGCGTTCGCCGCCGTAAGACTGCTCCACCAGGCGACGGGCCCAAGACCGCCGTTCTTCGAGACGTTCACGAGCCCGATCGGCACGCCCTTCATCTCGTCC
>DAHVOV010000204.1 GCA_027318645.1 Candidatus Aminicenantota bacterium | reverse complement strand
CGGGGCAAGGGCGCGCGCAACGCGAGGCCGGAGGCCGGTCCCTTGCGGCGGCGGACGGCGATGCGGCAGCCGTTTCCTGGCTCCTGTCCTCTTTCCATCCCCTCCTTGCCGATGCCAGTTCCGCTTCGTGGTTTCCGGATGTTGCGGCCGGGGCGGCGTGGGTAGACGAGCGGGGCAGGGATGCTGCCGAACAGGTCGGAATCATGCAGGTGCCCTTCCTGGGCCGCGCCTCGGTTCGAATGTCTGGGAAGGGGGCACCGGACGCTCAAGCAGATAGAATCTGAAGGTCGCCAATGCGCCATAGGCGGTTGCCCGCCTCGGGGCAGCCGGTGGACCGGTCCTGGCCGGAAGCGGAATGGCGCCTTCCGGCTGGGAAGCACGGAAAAGCTGACGCTGCGCCTGCCAGGTGCTACGGCAGCTACCGACCCAAAGCGGCCGCCAACCGGACGGCAAGGCAAACCCAAAACAGACATTGTGATGGAGGTCCGCGCCGCCAGGTGAGCGCTACAAGCGGTCATGCGCACCGCGCCCGAAAGCGACCGCTCGCTACGGCATCTTACCGGAAACGGCGCGTCGGCAGAGGGAGACCCAACTCGGATATCACAACCGGCCGACACCATCGACCGGTCCCAGGTTAGTTGCTGACTTCAAGCGGACATCAAAGCTCGGGGTTGGCCTAAGCGCTTCCGGAGCTCTCGGCGACATAGCGCGCGGCCTTCAGGCGGGAGGATCGGGTCAAGAAGACGGCGGCCGCAGCGGCCGCGGCGAAGCCGGACGCCGCGCCCAGGTCCAGCGCCCAGCGCGGGCCGAAGGCGTCGGCCACCCATCCGACGATGGGCGCCCCGATCGGCGTGCAGCCCAGGGCTATGCCGATGCGCAGCGCCATGACCCGTCCGCGCATCGACGGCTCGGTGGTGAGCTGCATCAGGCCGTTGGTCGCGTTGGCGAAGGTCAGGACGGCCGCGCCGGTCACCGCCAGAGCCGCGGCGAACAGCCAGTAGCCGGGCGCCAGGGCCGCAAGCGCGCAGCCCAGCCCGAACGCGCCGGACCCGCCTAGCAGCGTGCCGAACCCAATCCTGCGGCGGGCGGCAGCCGCCAGGGAGCCGGACATGGCACCCATGGCCATGATCGAGGACAGGAGGCCGAAGCCGCGCGCGTTGGCGTGGAAGACCTTGACCGCCATGGCCGAGGTGAAGATCGGGAAGTTCATGCCGAAAGTCCCGATCAGGAACAGCATCAGCAGGATCGTGCGAAGGTCCGGCCGGCCGCGCACATAGCGGAGCCCTTCGACGAAGCTTCCCTTGGCGCGGGGGGCCCTGGTGCTGTGACGCAGCTCATGGATCCGCAGCAGGCCGAGCGAGGCCAGCACTGCGCCGAACGACAGGCCGTCCATCACGAAGGCCCAGCCTGTGCCGATCGCTGCGATGGTCAGGCCCGCGACGGCAGGGCCGATCATCTGGGCTGTGTTGATCAGGGCCGCGTTGAGCGCCACGGCGTTGGGCAGGTCCTCGTCGCCGACCAGCTCTGAGACGAAGGTCTGGCGCACGGGGGCGTCGAACGCCGCCGCGCAGCCGGAGAGGAAGGCGAAGACATAGACATGCCAGAGCTGGACGGCGCCCGAGACGGTCAGGGCGCCCAACCCCAGGCCGAGCACACCCATCGTCGCCTGGGTCGCCATCAGCAGGCGGCGCTGGTTAAAGCGGTCGGCGGCGGAGCCCGTCCAGGGCAGGAGCAGGAGCTGCGGCCCGAACTGGAGCGCCATGACGAGGCCCACGGCCGAGGCGCTGTGGTGGGTGAGCTGGGTGAGCACGAGCCAGTTCTGGGCCGTGCGCTGCATCCATGTGCCGATGTTGGAGACGAGCGCGCCCGCGGCCCAGAGCTGGTAGGTGTGGCTCCGCAGCGACCGGAACAGGCCCGCTCCGATCTTCATGACCGTCCCGGCGCATTGCCTCCGTTGAAGCGCCCGAAATGTCTTGCCGAGAACAGTGCGATTAGGAAGGCGCCGACGCCCAACGCAATGATATCGGGCGTGTCCTTCAGGCCGAAATCCCCGACCCGGCAGACCAGGAAATAGCCGGCGACGAGATTGAAAAAACCCCAGACGACATTGACGGTCGAGGACGAGAGGCCTTGGCCCGGCGGCTTGGCGAAGGGGCTCTGGAACGGCCGCCCCGTCATGCCGGCGACGACGTGTGGAACGGCGTTGGCCAGAAAGGCGCCGCCGAAGAAATAGGACAGGAGATGCGGCCAGGCCATTCAGGCGCTCCTCTTTGCAAGAAGGTTGATGATCTCGTCCGTCAAGCCGGTCTCCCCCAGCCGCGGGAAGACGTTGCTGAGGCTCCAGGCGTGGGCCTCGGGTCGGGTGTC
>DAHVOV010000097.1 GCA_027318645.1 Candidatus Aminicenantota bacterium | reverse complement strand
GCTTTCCAGGAAAACCTTCCAGTCCGTCGAGGTTCCACTTACAGCTTTCCAGGAAAACCTCACAGTCCGTCGAGGTTCCACGTACCACGTACCACGTTCCACGTTGAAAGCCAACGACCTCCCGTGGCCATGGCTTGGTCTTTAACCTGGTACGTGGAACGTGGTACGTGGAACCTTGATGGACCGTCGGTCTGCAAGTTTGTCGAAAGTTCTGAATTGCCGAGTTATGCCAGGTGTAGCCCTGATGGACCGTACGCGTCACGCGTTACGCGTCACGAATTGCTGTTGAATGCTGTTACTCGTCACTCGTTACTCGTCACTTGTCACTTTATTTTGGTAAGTTCTTAATGTCCTACGCCCGCGGCCGCCTCCCTGGGCTCCTGGTTGTAGATCGATGAGCTGACCTGGGCCAGGTAGCGGGTGTTGTTGTACAGGTAGCCGTTGTTGTACAGGAAGAGGGCGCGGCGCACGCTCCCGCCGGAGGCGTCGCAGTACTGCCTCAGGATGCGCAGCCCCAGGTCGATGTTGTAGTCGACGTCGAAGATGCGCGCCTTGTCGATCCCCAGCGCGTCACGCCACACCGCATAGCGCACCTGCATCAGCCCGTAGGCGCCGGCCGCCGACACGGCCAGGGGGTTGAAGGCGCTCTCCACCTGGATCACCGAGAGCACCAGGTTGGGATGGAAGCCGTAGCGACGCGCCTTGCGGAAGGCGACCTCGACGATGCGCGAGAACTCGGGGAACTTCTTCTGGAAGGTGGCGCTCTTGAACTCCAGCAGGTCGATGTTCTCCTCCCGCCCCTGGCTGGCCAGCTTCTCGGCGTTCAGCTGCAGCACGCGCTCGTGGGCGTCCTCCAGGCGCGCCTCCAGGTAGCGCACGTGGGCCAGGCTGTGCTCGTAGTTGCGGTTGGTCTCCGCCAGCTGCGCCAGCAGCGACAGGGCGGCGACCGCGGCCATGACCGACAGCACGAAGGCGAAACGTTTCAGGGGGTTCTTGGCGAACATGAGGCACCTGCCTAAAAAGCCCCGAAATTATAAGGATGCGGAAACGAAAAAGCAAGCATTTTATGGGGAAAATGAAAAAAAGGGCGAAAAGCGGGCGGAAGCCGTATAATGTCCCGGCGGTCCGCTCCCGGCCAGGGTGCCGCGGCCGCGGAGGAGGCATCATGAAACGCACGGCCTTGCTTTCGGCCGCCCTGATCGCGGCCCTTGTACTGCCGGCGACGGCCGCTGCCGGCGAGACGCTCGCGGGACCCTGGGAGGGGGCCATCCTCATCATGGGCCAGGAGCTGAAGTTCGCCGTCCTGTTCAGCGGGCCCGAGGGGGAGCTCAAGGCGTCCATGGACATCCCCCAGCAGGGGGCGATGGGGCTGCCGCTCACGCAGGTGAGGCGCGACGGCGACAAGGTCCATTTCGAGCTCGTGGCCGGGCCGGGCGTCGCCGTTTTTGACGGCATCGTCGCCGCCGGCGCCATCGAGGGCGAGTTCCTGCAGGCCGGCATCAAGGGAACGTTCCGCCTCGTTCCCCGGGCGGAAAAGGCGCCCGCCCCGCCGCCCGCTGCGGCAGATCCCCTGCCGTACCGCGAGGAAGAGGTCGCGGTGGCCAACGGCGAGATCAAGCTGTCCGGGACCCTGACCATCCCGGAGGGCCAGGGCCCGTTCCCGGCGGTGATCATGATCACCGGCAGCGGCACGCAGAACCGCGACGAGGAGATCTTCGGCTTCAAGCTGTTC
>DAHVOV010000169.1 GCA_027318645.1 Candidatus Aminicenantota bacterium | reverse complement strand
TCTGCCCTCGAGGCCAGGCCCAGCGTGTCGACGCCGCTGGGAGACATCGCCTGGCCCGAGCCCATCACCATCGTCAGCCACGAGTTCCGGTGAGCGCTCAACGGAAAAACAGTGTTAGTGTTAGGAAAGCCAAGTTCCTGAATGTCCACGAGCTAACAGAAAGGCGAGTGCGATCAATTAGATCGTTTCGTTGCTGTTGCTAACACTAACACTGACACCAATACTTGTATTTAAAGATCGCTCGGGGGCATAGCCCTCACCGCGCGCGCATGCATGGCTCCGCCTCCCCGCTGGCACGGCCATCGGTCAATGGACATGTCAGCGGCGATCACGATCCGCCGCGGCTCAGTTGGGAAAGGTGCGCACGTGCAGCTTGGCGCTGAAAAAGACCGGCCGCACGTCGTTGGCCCCGCCGTCGATCAGGATGTCGGTGGCCTCGACCACGATGGGCAGGGTCTGGTTGCTGGGATACAGGATGACCTCCTGCACCACGTGCTGGCTCGCAAGCCCGACGAAGGTCACCTGCTGCGCCGGCGAGAAGAAGCGGTTGCCGAAGCGGCCGGTCACGTGGAAGCGGAAGTTCTTGGCCATGGTGTTGCGCAGGGTGTACTCGACCGTCGCCCGCAGGCCATGGGTCGCCGGGTCGAGCAGCTCGGAATCCTCGTCGATGCTGATCCACTTCTCCTCGTTCTGGCCGACGGCCAGGCTGTGGCTCCCCCAGCGCACGGTCAGCGACGCCGGGTCCATGCGGATCGCCCCCTGCTCGAACTGCTCGTAGACCATGACCTGCAGGGGCGGCTGCGCGCGCTGGAACTGGGTGTCGGGCAGGGCGTGGACCTGGCCGCCGGCGCGCTGCACGCAGACCTGGATATGGAACATGCCGGTGCAGACGACGTAATGGCCGGCCATGGTCTTGAACTCGAGGTAGTAGCCGTAGCCGGACGGCAGCGAGGCCGGGATCGTCCAGTTCATGGAGCCGCTGCCGGGCAGGCTGCTGCCGAGCACCTGCATCTCGCTCGTCGCCCCTTCCAGCTGCCGCAGCAGGCGGATCTGGATCAGCTCGCTGTGCCCGCTGGCGGTCCAGGAAATGGAGTACGCCTTCCCCTTGCAGGCCTTGTCGTTCGGGCTGTGATACGGGACCGTGGTGGTGAAATCGATCGCCTGCCCCCAGGCCGCCCCGGCCAAAAGGAACAACACCACCCCCCATGGTACGACCAGACGGATCTTCATGTTCCCCTCCCCTTGCGGATCACGTTGCATGCTATATGCAGGCGGAAGGGGAAATATCTCATTCCCAGCGGCTTCGGGATGCCTCTGGTCAGCCGTTCCTTCCGCGGTCGTCCGGGCCGGGCCGCGGGTCGTTCCAGGTCCGGCGGCCGGCAGTGACCAGGGGCAGCATCATGGGGAGCACCCAGGACAGCTTCCACCAGCCGAGCCCGGACACCTTCCAGCCGCCGAAGGCCCGGATCGCCCAGGCCGCCGCGGAAAAGAAAAGGAAATACATCGGGAGCATGAGCTCCCAGTACGGCGTGTCGGGCCGCCGCCAGGGGGCGAACATGAAAACGAAGAAAAGCGCCAGGGCGAACAGCGCCACCCCGACGATGCCCTTGTTCGTTTTGTCCTGAACCAGGAACACGATGCCCAGCGCCAGCACCCAGAGGAAGCTTCCCAGCCAGCCGCCGATCCAGCCGACCTGCTCGCCGGTCCGTTCCTTCATCCTCCCTCCCCGGGTTCCCGGCAGGTTCGCGGGTCCCCATGCGATTGACATTGTGGCAGATTAAAACGTCAAGTCAAGGGCGCCCGTTCCTGCCGGAAAACCATAACAAGGGAAAGGAATGAGGAGTCCTCGCCCAGCCATCATTACCTGCTGACTTTGAAAACTGAAAGCGTTGCCCCACTGAAAACAATCGATAATGTTTAAATGGCAGTTTAACCATGTATTACGTTAAACATTTAAAAGGAAAACGAAAGTTTACTGCTTTTTTAGGCATATTTGTTAATATTTAATTTGTTTTCCACAAAATATATAAATTTTTCTTGACTTCCTTCAACTTAGTATTACAATAAATGTGTTAAACGGTTTTACAAAAGGAGCAAATAATGCCAAGGGAAAAGAGCAAATCCAAGTTCGTCGGGATGCGATTGACCGAAGAGCATAACCAGGCCCTGAACCGCCTTCAGCAGGACTCGAAGGCGAGCAAGAGCGACATTCTGCTGCGCGGCCTGGAGCTTCTGAGCGAGTACTACTCTCTGGGCCTCGACAAGCCCCCCCTGAATTTCGACCTGAAAAAACTCGAATCCGAGGCCATGCGCCTGGCCGATGCCATGAAGCAGGTCCGGGACAAGAGACTGGCCGTTCACCAGATGGTCCAGGAACTCGCCGCGGTCGACCGCATCCTGGACAAATACGACGGCCAGAAGAGCGCCCTCATCCAGGTGCTCCTCGACATCCAGGCCGAGCACAACTGGCTCCCCAAGCCGGCCCTGATCTGGGTGTCGGAGCGGCTGGGCGTGCCGCTCTCCCGGATCTACCAGATCGCCACTTTCTACAAGGCGTTCAGCCTGGCGCCTTTGGGCCGCCACGTCTTCCACGTGTGCCTGGGAACGGCATGCCAGGTGAGAGGGGCCCGGCGCCTCCTGGACAACGTGGTCGGCGTGCTGGGCATCGAGCCGGGCCAGACCGATCCCGGGCAGCGATTCACCCTGCGCACGGTCAACTGCCTGGGCTGCTGCGCCCTGGGACCGGTGATGATGGTCGACGGGAAATACTACAGCAAGCCCGGCATCAAGGAGATCGAGACGGTCGCCGCCTCCTGCGAGTAGGGCGAGCCGACCGAAGGAGTCAATCATGGCAAAATTGAAATCGGCTTCCGAACTGAAGAAATACCGCCAGGACATCCTGGCCGGACGGGACCCCGACCGGCCCTGCGTGACCATCTGCCTGGGCACGGGGTGCCTGGCCTGCGGCGGCGAGCAGGTTCACCAGGCCTTCATCGACGAGATCGCCCGGCAGGGCCTCGAGGACAGGGTCGACGTCCGGCGCACGGGATGCCATGGGTTCTGTGAAAGGGGACCGCTGGTCGTCGTCTTTCCCCGCGAGATCTGCTATCTCAAGGTGACCGCCGCCGACGTGCCCGAGATCGTCGCCGAGACGCTCGTCCACGACCGCATCGTCGAGCGCCTGGTCTACCGGGGCGACGACGGCAAGAAGGTCGTCCACGAGAACCAGATCCCGTTCTATAGGCACCAGAGCCGGGTCATCCTCGGCGCCAACCGCCTGATCGACCCGAACCGCATCGAGGATTACATCGCCCTCGGCGGCTACTCCGCGCTGGCCAAGTCCCTCTTCGTGATGACGCCCGAGGAGGTCCTCGACGAGGTCAAGCGCTCGGGCCTGCGGGGGCGGGGCGGCGCCGGCTTCCCGACCGGGAAGAAGTGGGAGACGACCCGCGATGCCCACGGCGAGACGAAGTACGTGGTCGTCAACGCCGACGAGGGGGACCCCGGTGCCTACATGAACCGCAGCGTGCTCGAAGGCAACCCGCACAGCGTCATCGAGGGCCTGATCATCGGCGCCTACGCCATCGGCGCCCGCCACGGCTACGTCTACGTCCGGCAGGAGTACCCCCTGGCCGTGGCCAACCTGACGGTCGCCCTCGAGCAGGCCCGCGATCTCGGCCTGCTCGGCGACAACATCCTCGGGTCCGACTTCTGCTTCGACGTCGCCATCCACCGCGGCGCCGGCGCCTTCGTCTCCGGCGAGTCGAGCGCCCTGATGGCGGCCATCGAGGGCCGCGTGGGCGAGCCGCGGCCGAAGTACGTGCGCACGGCGGTCAGCGGCCTGTGGGGCAAGCCGACCAACCTGAACAACGTCGAAACCTGGGCCAACGTCCCGGCCATCATCAACCGCGGCGCGGCCTGGTTCGGCTCCATCGGGACCGCCGGCAGCAAGGGCACGAAGATCTTCTCGCTGGTCGGCAAGGTGAGGAACACCGGACTGGTCGAGGTGCCCATGGGGACGACGCTGCGGCAGATCATCTACGACATCGGCGGCGGCATCAGCAGCGGCAAGGAGTTCAAGGCCGTCCAGACCGGTGGCCCCTCCGGCGGCTGCCTGCCCGCCGAGCACCTCGACCTGCCGGTGGACTTCGAGGCGCTGGACCGGGCCGGCTCGATGATGGGCTCGGGGGGCATGATCGTCATGGACGCGGACACCTGCATGGTCGACACGGCCCGCTATTTCATCCAGTTCCTCTCCGAGGAGTCCTGCGGCAAGTGCGTGCCCTGCCGCGAGGGGCTGAAGCGCATGCTGCGCATCCTGACCGGCATCTGCGCCGGGCGCGGACGGCCGGGGGACATCGAGCTGCTCGAGGAGCTCGGCGAGGTGATGTCGGAGGCTTCCCTGTGCGCCCTGGGCACGACGGCCGCCAACCCGCTGCTCTCGACCCTGCGCTACTTCCGCGGCGAGTACGAGGCGCACATCAAGGAGAAGCGCTGCCCGGCCGGGGCCTGCAAGGAGCTCATCCGCTATTATATCGTCCCCGAGAAGTGCCAGGCCTGCCTGATCTGCGCCCGCAGCTGCCCGGCCGCGGCCATCAGCGGCGAAAAGGGCCAGGTCCATGTCATCGACCAGTCCAAGTGCACGAAATGCGGCGTCTGCCTCGAGGTCTGCCCCCCGCGCTTCGCCGCCGTTGCCAAGTTCTCCGGCAAGCCGGTGCCAGCACCCGTGGCCGCCGGGACCCGGATCCAGGGAAGGAAGTGAGGTCCACCATGGAAACCATCCAGCTCGAGATCGACGGAAAGAAGGTAGAGGCGGAACGGGGAACCACGCTGCTCCAGGCCGCCCGCAAGGCGGGGGTCGAGATCCCGACCCTCTGCCACGACGACCGGCTCGCCCCCTTCGGCGCCTGCCGGCTGTGCCTGGTGGAGATCGACCGCGGGGGCCGCAAGCGCCTGGTCGCCTCCTGCGCCTACGAGGTCGAGGACGGCCTGGTCGTGAAGACCGTGACCGAGAAGATCGTCAGGATCCGCAGGATGATCGTGGAACTGCTCCTGGCCGAGGCGACGACCGGCCCCTTGGAGGTCCTGGCCGGGAAGTACGGCCTCAAGGGCTCCCGCTTCAAGGGCGACGAACCCGCCTGCTTCCTCTGCGGCCTGTGCGTCCGCTACTGCGCCGAGGTCAAGAAGAAGGACATCACCTGCTTCATCGGCCGCGGCATCGGCCGGGAGGTCGCATTCCCCTCGGACCTCGCCCGCAGCGCCTGCCCCCTTTGCCGCGAATGCCTGCCGCTCTGCCCGAGCGGAGCCTGGTATTCCCTGTACCTGAAGGGCTACGAGGGCATGCCGGAGGAGACGGGGCCGCGCCAGGGCGCCTGACGGCGGCTATTTTCCCTGCCCCGACTTCTCGATCTTGGCCCAGGTGTCGCGCAGGGTGACGCTGCGGTTGAACACCGGCCGCTCCGGGGTGGAGTCGGGGTCGGCGCTGAAGTAGCCCTGGCGCAGGAACTGGCAGTACTCGCCGGGCTTGGCCGCGGCCAGCGCGCCCTCCAGCTTGCAGCCCTTGAGGATCTCCAGGGAGTCGGGGTTCAGGTACTCCTTGAAATCCCTCTCCTCCTTCTCGGCCGCGGGGTCGGGGACGGAGAGCAGCTTGTCGTAGAGCCGCACCTCGGCGTCGACGGCGTGGGCGGCCGACACCCAGTGCGATGTGCCCAGCACCTTGCGGCCGTCCTTCGTCCAGCCGCCGCGCGACTCCGGGTCGTAGCTGCAGCGCAGCTCGACGACGTTCCCCGCCCCGTCCTTGACGACCTCGTCGCAGCGGATGTAGTAGGCATGCTTGAGGCGGATCTCCTTCCCCGGCGACAGGCGGAAGAACTTTTTGGGCGGGTCCTCGCGGAAGTCGTCCTGCTCGATCCAGAGCTCGCGCGAGAAGGGCAGCTTGCGCGTGCCGGCGCCGGGGTCCTCGGGGTTGTTCTCGGCGTCGACCTCCTCCACCCGGCCCGCGGGGTAGTTGGTGATGACCACCTTCAGCGGCCGCAGGACGGCCATCCGCCGCAGGGCGCGCCGGTTCAGGTCCTCGCGCAGGCAGTGCTCGAGCAGGGCCATGTCGACCATGCTCTCGCGCTTGGCCACGCCGACGGTCTCGGCGAAGGCGCGGATGGCCTCGGGCGAATAGCCGCGGCGGCGCAGGCCGGCGATGGTCAGCAGGCGCGGGTCGTCCCAGCCGCGCACGAAGCCTTTTTCGACCAGCTCCAGCAGCTTGCGCTTGCTCATCACCGTGTAGTTGAGGTTGAGGCGGGCGAATTCGATCTGCTGCGGGTGGCAGGGGACGGGCAGGTTGTCCAGCACCCAGTCGTAGAACGGCCGGTGGTCCTCGAACTCCAGCGTGCAGATGGAGTGGGTGATCCCCTCCAGGGCGTCGGAGATGGGGTGGGTGTAGTCGTACATGGGGTAGATGAGCCAGCGGTCGCCGGTGCGGTGGTGGCTCTCGCGGCGGATGCGGTAGAGCACCGGGTCGCGCATGTTGAGGTTGGGCGAGGCCATGTCGATCTTCGCCCGCAGCACGTAGGCGCCGTCGGGGAACTCGCCGGCGCGCATGCGCCGGAAGAGGTCCAGGCTCTCGTCGGCCGGGCGCTCGCGGCAGGGGCTGTCCTGGCCGGGCTCGGTCAGCGTGCCGCGGTACGCGCGGATCTGCTCGGCGCTCAGCGCGCAGACATAGGCCTTGCCGCTGCGGATGAGGTGCTCGGCGAACTCGTAGAGCCGGTCGAAGTAGTCGGATGCATAGTAGAGCCGCTCGGCCCAGTCGAAGCCCAGCCAGCGCACGTCGGCCATGATGGAGTCGACGTACTCGACGTCCTCCTTGCCGGGGTTGGTGTCGTCGAAGCGCAGGTTGCACAGGCCCTGGTAATCGCGGGCCAGGCCGAAGTTGAGGCAGATGGACTTGGCGTGGCCGATGTGCAGGTAGCCGTTGGGCTCGGGGGGGAAGCGCGTGTGCACGCGGCCGCCGTTCTTGCCGGCCTTGATGTCGTCCTCGATGATCGCGCGGATGAAGTTCAGTCCCGGCGCCAGGTTCTCGTCATTGGCCATCGTTATCCTCGTGAGGCGACGTGCGCGCGCGCCCGCCGCAGCCGGCGCACGACCGTATCGCGGCCCAGCGCCTCCAGCATCTCGAACAGGCCGGGGCCGAAGCTGACGCCGCTGACCGCCAGGCGCACCGGGTGGATCAGCTTGCCGGCGCCGACGCCCTTCTCCTCGGCCAGGGCGCGGAACAGCGCCTCCAGCGCGGCGGCGCGGAACGGCTCCTGGCCGGCCAGCCGCTCCAGCAGGGCGTCGAGCAGCGGCAGCGCCTCGGGCCGGAAGTGCTTCCTGGCCGCCGCCTCCTCGTACTCCTCGGGATCGCGGAAAAAGTAGAGCGAGCGCGCGGCGATCTCGCCGACGCGCTTGCTGCGCTCCTTGAACAGGCCGATCACCTTCTTCAGGTAGCCCTCGTCGGCCAGGGCGGCTTCGTCCAGCCCGGCCTGCTGCCAGGCGGCGCGCACGTCGGCCAGCAGCGTCTCCTCCGGGCGGGCCTGCAGGTAGACGCCGTTCATCCATTCCAGCTTGGTCTCGTCGAAGACCGCCGCCTTGGCCTGCACCCGCTCCAGGGCGAAGGCCCGGACCATCTCCTCCAGGGTCATGATCTCGCGGTCGTCGCCCGGCGCCCAGCCCAGCAGCGCCAGGAAATTGCGCAGCGCCTCGCTCAGGAAGCCGGCGCGCTGGTAGTCCATGACCGAGGCGGCGCCGCGGCGCTTGGAGAGCTTGCCGCCGTCGGGGGCCAGGATCACCGCCATGTGGGCGAAGACGGGCGGCGTCCAGCCGAAGGCCTCGTAGATCAGGATGTGCTTGGGCGTGGAGGCGATCCACTCGTCGCCGCGCAGCACGTGGGTGACG
>DAHVOV010000144.1 GCA_027318645.1 Candidatus Aminicenantota bacterium | reverse complement strand
TGGCAGCTGCGCGCCTTGAAGCTCTACCTGCGGCTGAAGTTCCGCTGGAAGCTGCTGCGCAGCCGCAGCGAGGACGAACGAAGCGCGGCGAGGCAGATTTTAGAGCTGCTGAAGAAGTAAAGAGAACTCGGCCCACGGCAGAAGGCGTACGGCGGACGGCAACAGCACGAATACGAACACTCATGAAAAACAAACAGGGTGATATTTCGAGGCGTGCACCCATTTTGAATGACAGTTCGTTTATTGCGGTTGCCGTACGTCGTACGCTGTACGCCGTACGCCAAGCGCAATATCGGGAATGCCGCTATCGGATCCCCATTTCTGCCAGCAGGCGCTTGGCATTGCTGAACTTGTCCAGCGACCAGAGGATGAAGCGGGCGTCGACGCCGATGGAGCGGCTGTAGGACTCGTCCCAGGCGAAGTCGTTGATCGTCGCCTCGTAGACGCGGTCGAAGTTCAGGCCGACGAGCTCGCCGCGGGCGTTGAACACCGGCGAGCCCGAGTTGCCGCCGGTAGTGTCCATGTCGTAGAGCATGGCCACCGGCACGTCGTTCAGCGCCGGATGGGCGTAGGCGCCGAGCTCACCGGCGGCAGCCAGCTCGGCCAGCCGCCGCGGGACGGCGAAGTCCTCGTTCCCGGGGTTGGCCGCCCCCTTCTCGACGATCCCCTTCAGGGTGGTGAAGGGGGTCATCTCGACGGCGTCGGCCGGCGAATAGCCGCGGACGCGGCCGTAGGTCAGGCGCAGCGTGCCGTTGGCGTCGGGGATGAAATCGGTGCCCAGGAACTCCTTCTTGACGTCGACCAGCTGCGCCAGCAGCGGGTCGAGCACCCCCTTCTGACGCTTCTCGGCCTCCTTCATCTCGCGGTAGTCGGGGTACAGGGCGAAGGCCAGGCGCAGGAAGGGGTCGTCGGCATAGCCCCGGGACCTCAGCTCGGCTTGGGGCGTCTTCAGCCAGGCGCTGACCACGGCCGGGTCCTTCATGCGCGTGGCGGCCAGGGCCTTGTCCAGGAACCCGTCCAGCGCCTGGCCCGGGTCGTCGCCGCCGGCCAGCGCCCGCACGGCGGCGATCGACTCGCCCGCGGGCAGGGAGGCGGCGCGGCGCAGCATCTCGCGGATCACCGCCCTCTCCGCCGGCTCGGAATAATCGCGCAGGGCCATGGTCATCTGCCGCTCGCTGCGCTCGAAGTTGCGGTCCATGTAGGCCTCCTCGCGCTGGGTGTCGGGCTTGGGGCGCTCGTAGGAGGCCTCGCAGACGCGGAAGGCGTTGCCCAGCAGGGTGGAGACGCGGCCGCTGACAAGGCTGGCCAGGGCCTGGTCGCGGCGGGCGCGGCACCGCGCCTCGGCATAGGCGGCGTCGAGGCGGGCGAACAGCTCGCCGTACTTGCGCCGGCGGAGCGGGTCGGCCTGGATGAACTTCTGGAGCTCCTGCTCCTGGCCGCGGCGCCTGGCGGCCAGCTTCAGGTCGCGCAGCCCCTTCAGCTGCCCCTCGCTCCTCTTGACGTTGTTCCATAGCCCCTGCAGCGAGGCCGAGAGCTTGATGGCCGTGTCGCGGCCCTCCAGGCTCAGCCTCTCCTTCAGCTCGATGATCCAGCGCCCCAGCTCGATCTGGTAGGGGAGGGCCACCTCCTCCTCGTAGGCCAGGTAATGGGAGGACTTGTGGCGGTGGGTGCTGCCCGGGTAGCCGAGGGCGAAGACCCGGTCGCCCTCGCGGACGCCGGCGGAGGACAGCTGGAAATGCCGGCGCGGGCGGAAGGGGACGTTGCCGGGCGAGTAATCGGCCGGCGAGCCGTCCGGCGCGACGTAGGCGCGCATGAGGGCGAAGTCGCCGGTGTGGCGCGGCCAGGCCCAGTTGTCGGTCTCGCCGCCGAACTCGCCGATGGCGCGCGGCGGCGCATAGACCAGGCGCACGTCCTTGATGTTGGTGTAGACGAACAGCACGTAGGTCTTGCCGCGGAACATCTCGGCGACCTCGGCGCGGCGCCCGGGGCGCGCCTTCTCGACGTCCACTTCCATCTTCTTGATCTTTTCCTCGATGGCCTTGCTGCGCGCGGCGTGGCCCATTCCCGGCAGGACGACGGCCAGCACCTCCCGCGACACGTCGCGGTAGGACTCGATCAGCCAGGCGCTGTAGCGCCGGGCCGGCAGCTCGGCGCCCGGGGCGGCGGCGGTAAAGCCGTCGCGCAGGTAGTCGTTCTCGGTGCTGGTCAGCGACTGGACGGCGCCGAAGGCGCAGTGGTAGTTGGTCAGGATCAGGCCGTCGGCGGAGACGAAGCTGGCCGTGCAGCCCCCAAGGTTGATGATGCCGTCGACCAGGCTGACGCCGCTGGGATTGTACAGCTCCGGCGCCGCGACCTCGATGCCGCGGGCATTGAGGTCGAGCTTGTGGATCTCGCTCAGCGGGAACATGCCCTCCTCGCAGGTCAACCCGGCCGTGAGACCAAGGAACAGGATGACGATGGTGAATATGTGCTTCATCTGATTACCTCCAAAGTGACAAGTGACGAGTGACGAGTGACGAGTGACGAGGAAAAAATGAAGAGAAACTGTAAGAGGCCAATCGCTTCCAGATCCTTGTCACTATCACTCATTGCTGCAGTTCGCTCCATTTCTTTGTCATTCGGTAGTTGCTGTTCCTTGTTACTCGTCACTCGTCACTTGTCACTGTAGTTCGTCGTTACTCCTGGCCGTCCCAGCAGTACGTGCACAGCTTCTCCCGGGGCAGGCCGATGGCCGCCACCAGGTCGTCCAGCGTCTGGTACTTCAGCGTGGTCAGGCCCAGGTGGCGGCCGATCCACGCCTCCATCTCCTCGTAGGCGGGGGTGCCGGCGCGGGCGTAGGCGGCCGGCTCGCCGCCGTGGGCGCCAACGAGCTCGCGCATCGCCTTGCGCGTGGCCAGGTCCAGCTCCGAGCGCGAGCGGGAGAAGTTGAGGAACGGGCAGCTGTACAGGAGCGGCGGGCAGGCCGGCCGCATGTGGATCTCGGCGGCGCCGGCGGCGTACAGGCGCTTGATGGTGTCGCGCAGCTGCGTGCCGCGCACGATCGAGTCCTCGCAGAACAGCAGGCGCTTGCCGGCGATCAGCTCGCGGATGGGGATCAGCTTCATCCGCGCCACCAGGTCGCGCATCTCCTGGTTCTGGGGCATGAAGCTGCGCGCCCAGGTGGGGGAGTACTTGACGAACGGGCGCTTGAAGGGCAGCCCGGCCTCGTGGGCGTAGCCCAGGCCGTGGCCGATGCCCGAGTCGGGGATGCCGGCCACGTAGTCGACCGCGGCGGGGAAACGGCGGGCCAGCGCGCCGCCGCAGCGGTAGCGCGCCTCCTCGACGTTGATCGACTCGTAGGTGGAGGCGGGGTAGCCGTAGTAGACCCAGAGGAAGCCGCAGATGCGCATGCGCTCCCCGGCCGCGCGCTTCGTCTCCCAGCCGTCGGCGGCGAGAAAGGCGATCTCCCCCGGGCCGAGCTCCCTCTCGGCCTGGTACTCCAGGTTGGGGAAGGCGCACGTCTCGAAGGCGATGGCTGTGGCGCCCGGCTTGCGGCCGATGACGACCGGGGTGCGGCCCAGGCGGTCGCGGGCGGCGTAGATGCCGTCGCGGGTCAGGACCAGCAGGGAGCAGGAGCCCTTGATCTCCTCCTGGGCGCGGGCGATGCCGGCCGTGAAGCTGTCCTCCATGTCGATGAGCGAGGCGACCACCTCGGTGGGATTGATGTCGCCGCTGCCCATCTCGGAAAGGTGCAGCCGCCGCTGGCGGAAGGCCGACGCGGCCAGCTCGGCGGCGTTGGCCACCACGCCGACGGTGACGAGGGCGTAGTCGCCGAGGTGGGAGCGGATGAGCAGCGGCTGGTCATCGGTGTCGCTGATGACGCCGATGCCGCTGCGGCCGCCCAGGCGGCCGAGGTCGGGGTCGAACTTGGAGCGGAACTGGGCGTTCTCGATGTTGTGGATGACGCGGACGAAGCCGTTGTCCCCGGTCACGGCCAGGCCGCCGCGCTTGGTGCCCAGGTGGGAATGGTAATCGGTGCCGTAGAACAGGTCGGCCAGGCAATCGCCCTTGGCCGCCACGCCGAAGAATCCGCCCATGGGTCGCTCCTTTGTTCGTTCGCTGTCCGTGGGATGATCGAAATCCCCTTATATCAAAGTGCGCAGGGAGAGTCAAAGTGCGACTCGGCGGACAGAGGACAATCACAGGAGACAGACGTACAGACCATCGAGGTTCCATGTAGCGACTAAAAAGATTCGAAACTAATCAGCGGCTTACAGTCCGACGGTCCTTCAAGGTTCGACCTAGCATAACGTAGCAATTCAGAACTTTCGACAAACTTGCAGACCGACGGTCCATCAAGGTTCCACGTGCCACGTACCAAGTGCCACGTTGAAAGCCAACGACCTCCTGTGCCATGGCTTGGTCTTTAACCTGGTACGTGGAACGTGGTACGTGGAACCTCGACGGACTGTAAGGTTTTCCTGAAAAGCCATAATTGGAACCTCGACGGGCTGTGAGGTTTTGTTGTACCGAATGGAAACGCTATCCCCGAAGGGACCCGTTCTGGTCTGGTTTGCAAACATTATCCCGCTTGGCTACAATTTGAAAGATGAGGTAGTGGAGGCCCAGATGGCGCTGCATTCGATCAATCCCGCCACCGGCGAGCTGCTGGAGAGCTTCATCGAGCACACCCCCGGCGAGGCGGAAGCGCTGGTCGCCCGCGCCCACGAGGCCCAGGCCGCCTGGAGCCGGGCCGGGC